>SVIT01000002.1 GCA_015069365.1 Clostridiales bacterium
TGAACTGCTCTCTATGGGTATGGCGGAACTGTATTCCAAGAAGCTCGCCCGTGAATCCCTTGCAGGTGTACTCGCAAACGCCCGTGAAGGCAAAGTCCACGGTGGTATGCCCCCACTTGGATATACGGTGAAAAACAAAAAATACGTAATTGACGAACAGGAAGCCGAAGCGGTGAAAATCATATTCGACCTTGTTAAGCAATACAAAGGCTATAAGTATATCCGCGACTACTTGAATAATAACGGGTATCGTCGCTCGGATGGTAGAATGTTTACAGCGCACTTTACGGACATATTACAAAACCGAATGTATATCGGGGAATACGTGTTCAACCGTATGGATAAGAAAAACGCAGAAGGAAAACGCAACTACCATAGAGAAAAGCCTGAATCGGAAATCATACGAATATCGGGTGCAGTACCGCAAATCATAGACGAAAAAACCTTCTATGCGGTGCAAGGAATCTTGAATGAACGCAGACATGGTATGGCGATTGCCCGTGTTGTGAATAGAGAATATCAATTCACAGGGATGCTAAAATGTCGTCTTTGCGGATATTCTTTATGTGGAACAAAAACCTATTCTCACGACTTGGCATATACGCGATATGTATGCTCCTCGTCACATTCCAAAGGGAAATGCACGTTGAAGGCAATTCGAGAAGACTATTTGGAAGGATATATCTATCGGCTGTTTACAAAGTGTCTGTTTTATGGGGAAACAATTGACGGGTTTTGCGAACTTGTGAAATCGCTCTACGTTCGGGAATATGACAAACTCAAAGCAGACTTCGAACGAATAAATAATCGTATCGAAGCCGTCAACAATGCCATTGAGCAAACAAAACTTGAATTCCAAAACGAAGACCACGGTAGACTGCGTATATATAGTGCAGAAATCATCGCAACAAAGGAACGCGAGCGTAAGGAATTGACATACGAAAGGCAGGTTGCGGAAGAACGTATCATCCACTTCCCGAAAATGAACGTGAAAAAGGTTGTTCGCTCGGCGCAATCCTACCGAAAAAGGTTAGAAGACAACAAGGATAATGCTCGTAAGATTTGGCTTGAACTCATCAACCGAATCGTTGTTGATAATGAGCATATAAGGGTGGTGGTAAATATAAGTGCCCTGTTAGGTACGGATTTACCGATAACCCTTACCATAATCGAAAAACGAGATAACGTTGCTTTGCGCAATGGATGGGAAAACTTGCCCACCACCTTCCACGAAATCACGGTTGAAATCGCGTAAACTCCGAAACGTAGATTGACTATTGACGGGTAAAAAATGCCACTTTTGCGGACGTGGGTTCGAGATAGTTGGTTCAAAACGAGTTTTGAGCGAAGTTAAAAAACAAGGCAAAAATGCCCCAAAAGCCCCGATTTTTAAGAAAAATGATGGGTTTTGATGGTGGCGTAAGAGTGTGCGCTTCCGCTACCTTACGGCGCACCAGGAAAAAGCTCATCGCTAGTAGCGGTGGGCTTTTTCCTTTGATTCCGCGAGGTTCTCACTCGCCGAGGTTCTGTAACAATGTTATATAATCATTAATTGCTTTCTTTTAGTAAAAGAATTGACATAGATAACGAGATTGTGATAAAATGATATTATATATCATTTTTCGCAAAAGAAGCCATCTTCTTTGGAGGTTGTTGTGTTAAGCAGATGTTTGAAAAGTATATTTAAAATCATACTCGTGCTTGTTGCATGCTTTGCGCTTGCACTGGGCGTGAACGCTTTAAGAAACCATATCACGGACAAGAGAATTGCCCGCGGTAACGATGGATTGATTTATGAGTTGTCTAATAACGATTATACCTATACCGTAATCGGTTTAGAAAATTCTACCGACGAAACCATTGTCATTCCTGAAACGTTCGAGGGGGTGACGGTGCGTTCAATCGGAGAAGGCGCATTTCAAGGCTGCAACACAATCACCAGAGTCAAAATCCCTGACAGCGTGACCTCTATAGAGAATTTTGCATTTGCAAATTGTTCCTCGTTGGAAGAAATCGTTATCCCCGACAGCGTCAAAACAATAGGCAAAAATGCGTTTGCCGATTGCGACGGAATGAAAGCTGCAATCGTAGGAGATGGACTCACGTCCTTAGGCGCAGGGGTATTTTTGGATTGTAATTCGTTGAAAACCGTTCGTCTTGGCTATTCGCTCACGTCGATCGGGGCAGATGCATTCAGCGGTTGTTCTAATTTGACAACGTTGACGATCCCCGCAAACGTTACCTATTTGGGGAAAGGTGTGCTGAATGGTTGTGACAGTTTGGAGTATAACGAATACCAAGGCGCATATTATTTTAGCCAAGAGAATAATCCGTATGCGATCATGCTTGCGCTCAAATCGAATGACGCACTTTCTTGTGTCGTTCACAACGATACGAAAGTGATTAGCGCTGGAATATTTGACGAATGTGATAATCTAACGGATTTTAGTACACCGCTTTCCTTGATATCGTCTCTGCCGCAGGGGAAAGTACGCAGATTGACGTTGACGGCTGGGGAGATTATCACGTCAGACGCATTTAACGGTTTTAGTAACTTGCAAAGTTTAGATATCGGTGACAGTGTGACTTCGATTGAGTACGAGGCTTTCAAACATTGTTCTGCCTTGTTGAACGTGACCATTGGCAAAAATGTACAATATATAGGCTGGGAGGCGTTTTATCATTGTTATCGGTTGGTAGAAGTTGTCAACAAATCCCAGTATTTATATATATGGCGCGATTCGTCCTCGGACGGTTGTGTCGGGTATTATGCATTAGACGTTTATAATTCGGGTATTGTGTTTGCAGGGACAAAACTTTCTAATGAAAACGGATACATAATCTATACCGACGAGGGTGAAAGAATTTTGGTCGGCTATACGGGGACGGAGAACGAGCTTGTTTTACCTTCCAATATTACGAAGATCAATCGCAATGCATTCTATAATTACGGACGATTGACGAGCATTACAATCCCCGATAACGTGACCGAGATCGGGGAGAACGCTTTTGAGGGTTGCTCGATCACAGAAGCAACCATGCCCGCGTTGGCGATTCAATACATTCCGAAAGAAAATCTGCAAAAGGCAGTTATTACCTCTGGAGAAACGATTCCTTCGTCGGGGTTCGAGTATTCTCCTCAATTAACAAGTGTGACGATTGCGGACAGAGTGACCTCGATCGAGTATGGTGCATTCTTTAATTGCACTCGTTTGACAGAGGTTAATATTGGGGCTGGCGTTACCTCAATCGGTTCTTCAGCGTTCTATGGTTGCCGTGCCTTGACGAGTGTGGTAATCGGCAAGGGGGTAACGGCTATCAACTATTCCGCATTTACTGGATGCAGTGTTTTGACGAATGTATATTATAAAGGTACGGAAAGCGACTGGGCAAACATTTCTATGGGGGGCAATAACAAATATTTGACCGATGCAACGCGCTATCTTTATAAGGAAACGGAGCCCGCTTTAAACGCTGACGGTACAGCGTACGACGGTAATTATTGGCACTATGACGACAATGATCAACCTGTTGCTTGGGTGTTTGTCGGCTCTGAAGAATAAAATAAATCAAAGGACAAAAAAACGGCGCGGTAGCGAAAGCTACCGCGCTGTATCTATTCAAGTCAATCAACTTCAGTCGTTATCGGTTTCTTTTGATGGCAATCGGGAGTGGTTCGACGTTGATTGCGCATTCTTTTTCATAACCTACCCCCTCGAGAGTATGGAAAAGGATAAAATTGGATAATTTTAGGGTTGTGATGTTCTCGTTTTGCGGACGTATATATACAAAGCAACTGAATCGTCTCATAAATCCATTGTCACATTCAATCCACCTGGAAGAAAGTATATTTAAGTACATATTATCAAAGTTTTCAAATTGTGGATGAAAGGTATACCAATTCTGAAAAAGTCGGTCGTCTGCCTCAATTTCAAAATACACTTTTGTCCATTTTTCAAAATTCAATACGTAATGGCCTTCTTCCATGGGCACGGTTTCTTCTATGTTTGTATATGGGTGGTCAAAGGACAGCTTGGTGATTGTAGGGACAAAGGTTTTTAAAAGTGCTGTTTCTTGTTGCTTACTTCTAATTTGAATAGTATTATAAATCTGTAATGACGAAAAAATCGCGATAACTATGACCAATGCAGAGATGAGGATTGCAATAACTCGTTTATGGTGCTTAATCTTTACATTTTTTTTAACGAGTAATTCTTCCGTTTGCGTATCCCCAAAAAGGTCGCAACGTTCAACGCTGAAATATTGGCAGAGGGCAATAATAGAATCTTCATTCGGTAATCCAAGCCCAGCTTCCCATTTTGCAATAGCGGAACGGCTAATATGAATATCATTCCCTAACGCTTCTTGGGTTATTCCTTTTTCTTTTCTTAATGATTTTAATCGGTCTCTAAATTCCATATAATTCTCCTTACCTAAAAATGTTAGCTTTATTATAAACTGTAAGGATAAAAAAATCACCTGATTTTATATAAAATCTCTGTTACTCTTTGTTACTTTTAAGGATTATTAAACAATAAGGCATATTAAACGGCGCGGTAGCGAAAGCTACCGCGCCGTATCTATTCAAGTCAATCAACTTCAGTCGTTAACAGGGCATTCGGTTAAAAGCAGAAGAAGTGTTGTAAAACAGCGATAAAAAAACCGTTCTTAATATTTATGAGAACGGTTTTTGGTCAATATATAGTTGGCAAAGAAAAATTTTTCCAAAAGGTATTGATTTTTTTCGAAAGTTATCGTATAATAACAAAGTAACCGCACAAAGGCAACTTTCCGTACTTTCTGTATCAAATACGGCAGGTTGCTTTTTTTGGATTTGCCAAATCGGCAAAAGGAGGGAAGTATGCATAGAAAGTTTCGGTTATCCACCGCGCTGGATATTGACGACGTTTTGATGGAATGTACTGCGTATGCGGTAAAGCTCGCGAATGAGAAATATAAATTCGATCCGCCTCTTTCCATCTATGAAATCAAACAATGGGGCAGGCAGGGGACGCGCTCGGACGCTATTTTCGAGTTCTTCAATGACCCCGATTTTTACCGCACACAACCTGTGATGGAGGGCGCGAAAGAGTTTGTTAAAAAACTGTCCACCATGACGGAAGTGTTTGTGTCTACGGCGATTCCGCCCGAATTTATGGGGATTAGGGCAAAGCGTATCATGGAAGAATTCCCCGAGATTTCTGCCGACCATATTTATATGGGCGCGCGCAAGGATAAGATCAAGGTGGATATTCTTTTCGACGACGGTATGCACAACGTGTTGCGTTCCAGTGCGCAATACCCCATTTTACGGCGCTGGCCTTGGAATCAAGCGGCGACGGGGGTGTTGGCGGTCAACACGTATGACGAATTTTTAAAGATGGTCGAGGTGATTTCGGATAGTTACAGTGTGCGCGAACAGCCTGATATTTTAAGTGAACCGAGCATTGTGGTATTTGTCGGCGCGTCGGGCAGCGGAAAATCCAAGATCGCGAAAAAGGTTTTAGAAAAAACGGACAAATTCGAGAAACTGACCAGTTACACGACCAACGATCCCACGGCTGTGGAGATCAATACTTGGTATAATTACGTATCCGTGGACGAATTTATTCGTATGCGTGAAAGCGGGGAAATGTTTCAATCAACAATGTACGCGGGGCACGGTTACGGTTCTTGTAAGCCCGACGTAGAGGCGATTCTTCAGAAAGGCAAGCACGTGCTCACGACGATGGATATTTGCGGCGCAATGTCTCTAAAAACGAATTTCCGCAACGTAATCACAATCTATATCAAGCGTGACAAGAAAGCGCTTCTTGGGGCGATTTTACGCAAAAACTCGTCGATAGAGGACAAGGTAAACCGCATTGTAGCGATTGAAGCGGAAGACCAAACGGCGGACATCTGCGATTATATCGTGAAGTTTGATACTTACGATGAGGCAGTAGATAAGATATGTAAAATTCTAAAAATTGACGAATAAGCCTACCATGTACGAGCTGAACCCCATACGGTTGCGCTGTACACCGCTTTGCGGTGTGGAACCGCCCCTCAACCTCCCCGACAAGGGAGCACGTCCCTTGACCCTTTGCAGGGGAGAACAATACATAAAAAACCTCGAAACCGCTTGGTTTCGAGGTTTTATGTTTCACTAATTACTCACCTTTGAAGGGGAGAAGAGCCGTGATTCTTGCACGCTTGATAGCCGTTGCAAGCAATCTCTGGTGCGCTGCGCACGTACCGCTCATTCTGCGAGGAAGGATTTTACCGCCTTCCGTGATAAATTTCTTCAAACGATTAACGTCCTTGTAATCGATTGCGTCAAGTTTTTCTTGGCAGAACATGCATACCTTTTTACGGGGCGCTTTTTTATATACCTTTTTAACAGGTGCTTTTTCTTCCATGATCCGTTAACTCCTTTTGTTTTTTTGGCTCCGCCCTAATTAGAACGGAATGTCGCTGTCATCGTCCATCGCCTGAAGCGTAGGCTTCTTTTTAGGCGCGGGCGCGCGAGGGGCGTCGAGGTCGTCAAACGATTCGCCGTTTTCTCTCGGGGACAGGAATTCGCAATCCTGTACAATGATGTCCACAGCGGTGCGTCTTGCGCCTTGGTTGTCTTCGTAGTTACGGAGCTGAATACTTCCGCTTACGGCAACCTTTTTGCCCTTTTTGGTGTAACGCGCAATCGTTTCGCCTAATCCGCGCCATGCGGTACAGTCAAAAAAGTCCGTCTGGCGTTCGCCGTCTTGAGACGAATAAGGTCTCTGTACGGCGATGGAAAAGCGACACATGGAAACGCCCGAAGGGGTTTCTCTGATTTCAGGGTCGCGCGTTAAGTTTCCGATTAAAAATACTTTGTTCATAGTGTTTTTCCTTACGATTAGTTAAGCTTCGTGATCAAGCGTCTTACTACGTCTGCGTCGATAAGCGCAATACGCTTCAGCTCTTCCACGACTTTGCCGTCTGCTTCAAACGTCATAAGAACATAATACGCTTCGTTCTTAAACTTGATAGGGTAAGCGGTTTTTTTCGTACCCCACTTGTCCGAAGAAACAACGTTGCCGCCCATCGAAGTTACTACGTTTTCGAACTTCGCAACTTTGGCGTCTTTCGCTTCGTCGGTCAAATCATTGTTGAGCAAATAAAGCATTTCGTATTTAGCCATATTTTTCACCTCCTGGTCTTATTCGGCGTATCTGCCCCGATACGCAAGGTTGGTACGGCACTTTTTCAGCCATACATTGTTATTATAGACTATTTTTTGGAAATAGTCAATCAATTTTTATTGCTTTTTGATAGAATTAGGGTTTATTTTGTCGAAAAAATAAAGGAAGGCATGTGTGCCTTCCTTTTTAGGTTTTAATGGGTTGCTTCCAGGAATTCCATTACAACAAGTACTGCGGCGACGTAGTCTAACAATTCAGCTGCTGTACAATCGCCAAGTTTCGTCTTATCTGTAGGGAAATTGGTCGGAACGAGGGAAATATCCATAAATTCTTTACGGATAGGTGTATTCAACGTTTCCTGATTAAAGCTAATCATGCCGTCGTCGGTCAATTCTTGCATGGTTGCCTGGGTTATATTGTTTGTCATATTCGACAACAACTTGCCCATATCGGAGGCAACCTTGTAATCTTCATCAATTTCTCCTTGGTCGTTGCGGAGCAGGTATTTCCATTCGCCTTTAACCACGCGGTTTTCTTCTGTGACGTAATTACCTTCTTGATCTGTATAATCGCCGTGTTTTACGGTTACGCCGTTTGCGTCTACGTACGTTTCCGCTTCGTCTTCAGGGAGATATTTATAATAAATGTCATTTTCGAATACTTCGCCAAAGGTCAGTTCGGCAATAGCGTCAGGCAGGTTTGTGATAGTAGAGTCGGCAACGTGTTTGAATAAGAAGTTGTCTTTTGTAGACTCTTCGCCTAAAATTTCACCTATCGTCAAACGTCTGTCCATATAGGAGATAAGATGTTCTTCACCGGAGAGGTCGGCAAGGGTGTGCTTTTTGAATTTGACGGGTTTCGTACGAGCTTCATCTTCAAAGAGATAATAGATTTTTCCAGGGCCCTGCTCGGTAGGAATGGTAGCCTCGGGATCAGCCGCTTTGTAGTAATAGGTGACGCCGTGGCTGTCGATATAGGTTTGTTTTGTTTCGTCGAGCATGTAACCGTCCGAAGTCATGTCGTAAGTACCGTCTGGATTCTTGGCTTTTTCCTGTAAGAATTCGCCGTATGCGTTGTAAACGTGCGTTTCCCCGAAGAAATCACGGAGCGCAATGAACTGTTGCTTCATGCGGACAACATCGTTATCGTCAATCTCGAAGTGGATATCTTCTTTACCGTAGAGCAGATACATAATAACCGCATCGTCATGGGATTCTTCCATGAAGTCCGAGATGAATACGTTGTTGATTAGCGAGTTGCTGTCGTTTCTAAGATCGCCGATCGTACGAGGAGCGCCATTGAGCATTTTTATTTCTCGTTTACCATCTGCGTTTACGATAATTTCGTAATCGACGTCTTTTTCGCCGTACGCAAGACCAAACAAGATTGCATGGGGGTCTTGTTCGGGGTCGAAAGGATTGGGTTCGATATGCAATGCGTCTTTGAGGTAGATGTTGTTGATCAAGCTTTGCGAATCGTCCTGCAAATCCATGACCTTATTCTTTTTGAAAAGGGCGGGTTCGGCTCCTGCTTTAGGTTCTTTATAAGCGTAATAGGTACCTGTGCCGTCGTCCTTTACGTAATATACGTGTTTTACGATACGGTTGCCGTTGCTATCGAGAACGGGTTCGGACGCAGCATCAGCGCGGTATTGTACAACCTTGATAAATCCGTCGTCAAGAGTAGTAAGGTCAGCGAGAATGGGTTGACCGTTATAATCGACAAATTTTCCGTCCTCGTTTTTCGTGAGGAATAACTGGTGCATGTAGACGGTATCTTTACCTGTTGCATCGGGCGCGATATAAAACGTTACGTCTTCTTTACCGTAGCATACGGAAAGCAATAAGGGGTCATTGGTCGAAGGATGCGCAACCGACGCAACGGAAATTTTCCCAAGGAAAGCGGTTGGTTCACCGCTCAACGTTTCAATTGTTGCGGGGGTAATGCCTTCTGTGAGGACGATGTTGCCGTTAGCGTCATACGTATAATCTTCACCTTCTTCCCCATAGCAAATCTCCAACAGAACGGGCTCAAGGCTCTTATCTCCATTGGTTGCGTCGAGAATGTTTGCGAGAGGAGTCGTTTTAACTGTATCAAAAAGATAAGGGGCAAGATCCGTAAACGGGGTTTCCAATAACGTTTGCGTTTCGAACTTGATACCAAAGCTATTTTCCGCGTCTCCCGAAATGTCATCGATAAAATTGCCGATAAAGGGGAAGATTGCGTTTAAGCCCGACAATTTTTTCGCGCCTGCAGCGCTTGCCGTTGCTTTTGCAATTTCCAGAATCGTTTTATCTCCGTATTTTTCGGAAAGGATCTTATCTTTTACCTTTGCTTCATAATCGACATTCGCCAAGGACAAAACTGATTGAACGGGGGAGCTGATTGCGTAATAAACACCTCCGACGCATGCACCGATACCGATCACGACGCCTAAAACGAGGGCAAGAATTCTGCCAAGCCAACCGCCTTTTTTCTTTACAATAACTTTTTCTTCTTTTTCAGGAGGAAAAGTGGGATCAGGCGGTAAAGCTTCTTCTTCAAGGCCGTATTCTTCATAAAAATCAGACATACTAAGTACTCCTTTTTTAGTTTTTTCCGCTAACGAACAGCGGCTTGTGTTTCTATGATACTGCTTTTTGTTATAATAAGCCAATTATTATATTACATTATAAATGATAGAAAGCAAAAATGCAAGTGTTTTCAAGAAAAAAAGAGGGGCAGAAACAAGAAAATGTTTCTGCCCGAGGGGATAATTTCCAAATTGGTAAACCAAGAAGTATTATTTGAAGATGGGAATGGTCGCAAGGAAGATGACGTCTTCGCGCTTTGCAGCATCGCCTTCTGCTAAAACGAACGCTTTTTTATGGATAATACCGCCTGCTTTTTCAACCAACGCTTCCAAACCGTCCAAGGATGCGCCCGTAGAAACGACGTCATCGACAATACCGACTTTTTTTCCTTTGATAAGGTCCGTATCGTGTCTGGAAAGGTACAGCTTTTGCGGGGTACCAGTCGTGATGGAGGATTCGATCGTGATCTCAATCCCGTCCTGCATGTACAGCTTTTTAGATTTTCTCGCTACTGCATAATATCTTTGACCCAGTTCTCTTGCAACGCAATGCGCCAACTGCAAGCCCTTAGATTCTGCCGTGATGATAACTTCGCAATCCTGCAGCTTTTCAGCCAATTTTTTTCCGCAATGTTCGGTCATTTCGCTGTCGCCGTGAAGATTGAAAAAAGCAATCCCAATACCGCTGGGAAGGGTAAGTATAGGTAATTCTGCGTGGAAACCGTCTAAATCAACGGGGTAAACTTTCATAATAAAGTCTCCTTGTATATATTGTCAATATTATATCATATTCTTTTGAAAAAGTAAACGGTATGCGGAAAAAATATTATTTTTTCGTGAAAAAACTTCTTTATCTTCGTCATTCTAACGGTATTGACTTTTTTTCGTATTCATGCTAAAATAATGGAATAGGAGATGTTTATGAACGAGATCACAGCGATTACGCCGCAGGTGAAAGATAAACGGCGTTGCAATATCTACGTTGACGGGCGGTTTTGCTGCGGTTTGACCTTGGAGACGACGGTGAAACACCGTTTGAAAGTGGGACAAATCGTCACGGAAGAACGCCTTGCCGAGATTCAGCTCGAAAGCGAGAAAAATGCTGCGCTGGATAAAGCGCTGACTCATCTGTCCGCAACCAGAAAAACGGAAAAACAGATTCGGGAATACCTGACGGGGAAAGGATATCTTTCCGCGGTGGTGGATTATGCCGTGGAAAAGCTGTATTCGTATAATTTCCTCAATGACGGAGATTACGCTGATGCGTACGTAGAGAGCGTTGGGAAGAAAAAAGGCGGTCGGTTGATTCGTATGGAACTGCGGGGAAAGGGAATTTCCGACGCGGAGATAGACGAGGCTCTTTTTGCGAGAGAAGAGGGGGCGGAAGAGGCTGCTGCAAAAGAGCTTTTGGCGAAATATATGCGGAACAAAGAAGCGGATAAAACCACCCTGCAAAAGGCGTACAGATACCTTTTAGGAAAAGGGTTTGAACATGACGCTGTAAAAGCTGCGTTGTCGGGTTTTGAAATGGATGAAGAGGACTAACGATGGGGGCATGTACGAGATGAATGAAATAAATCGGGCGCATTTCGAGTGCTTACCGTCTACTCAGGATTACGCAAAATCTCGCCGCGGCGAAGGAAAAGACCTGATTGTAACGGCTGGGGAACAGACGGGCGGAAAAGGTACGAAAGGGAGAGCGTTTGTCTCTTCCAAAGGCGGTGTGTATTTAACGCGGTTAAAATTTTACGAAAACTTCCCTGCAAGAGATGCGTTTTTGGTGATGGCGAGCGCTGCGGTCGCAGTGTGTGAAACTTTACGCGAGTACGGCGTTACTCCCATGATTAAATGGGCGAATGACGTGTACGTGAACGATAAAAAAATCTGCGGTATTTTGATTGAGAATGTTTTCCGCGGGAATGAGATCGCTTCCTCATTGACGGGGATAGGACTCAACGTTTGCAACCGTCTCCCGAAAGAACTGTCTGGAATTGCAACGACTTTGGAAGAAGCGACTGGTAAAATTTTCGACGTGGAAGAGGTAACGACGCGGCTGATAAAAGAACTCTCTATCCCTAGGACTATGCAAGAATATCTTTCTTACGTGGGGTATATGGGGAGAGAGGCGACGTTGATTTTTGGCGATAGATCAATACATGGTACCCTCCTTTCAGTGGATGAGGAGGGGGGATTGTCGGTGAAGACGGACGAGGGCGTGCTTCGGGTCACGGCGGCGGAAGTATCCGTCAGATTTTAGGAGAGGAACATGTACGTTTTGACGAACAAACAAATGCGCGCTGCAGACGAATACACCATAAAAGGGCTGGGTATTCCCTCCCTTACACTGATGGAACGCGCGGGGATAGCGCTTGCTGACGAGGCGGAGGAGATGTCTCCATTTGGGAAGATTGTCTGTGTTTGCGGCGGCGGTAACAACGGTGGCGACGGGTTTGTCTGCGCGCGGATTTTGCGCGAACGCGGAAGAACGGTCGAGGTGGTATTTTATGCCGAGAAACAATCGTCGGATTGTAAGGTCAACATGGAGAAATGGTTGGCACAGGGCGGTTTGATTACCCCTCGTTTGTTGGGAGAATATAATTTGATTGTGGACTGTCTGTATGGGACGGGTTTTCACGGTGCTTTGTCGGAGAAAGACGTGCGAACGGTGGAAGAGATGAATGCCCGCCGCGGCCGCATAAAAATATTATCGGCGGATATTCCGTCGGGGGTATGCGGTGAGAATGGATTGGCGGACGGTGTTGCAGTGTGTGCGGATAGGACGCTGTGTATCGGTGAGATCAAGGCGGGGGTGTTGCTTGGAGACGGGCGGGATTTTGCAGGTGAGATCAAGCGCGCTGATATCGGGATTACGTTGCCTGAGACGGAGCAAACTTATGCACGGTTAATGACAAAAGAAGAGTGTGCGGCTATGTTGCCGAAACGAAAAAAGAATTCCCATAAAGGAACCTACGGTCGCGCGGCGATCGTTGCCGGAAGTGAACAGTACACGGGCGCGGCATACTTGTCTGCGGCGGCGTGTTTGCGGTCGGGGGCAGGGTATACGGCTCTGTTTGTGCCCAAAGGAATATTGCCTTGGTATGTATTAAAATTGCCTGAAGCCTTGTTGAAACCGTTAAACGGTGGGGGCATGTACGAGTTTAATGCCAAAACCATGGAAGAATTGTTACCGTATGACAGTGTTGCATACGGTATGGGTATGGGCGTGTCCAAGGCGGTGGCCGAGGGCGCGGCTTGGTTGATGGAACACTATTCGGGCAAGCTGATTTTGGATGCGGATGGATTGAATAGTTTGGCCGTTTATAAAAAGGACGAATTACAAAAACTCTTTAAAAATAAAAAGTGCGACGTTTTGTTGACGCCGCACGTCAAAGAGTTTTCCCGATTAACGGGTATGGAGATAGAGGAGATACTGGCGGGTGGATTGACCGTCGCAAAGGAGTTTGCAAAATCGCATGGTGTCAGCGTACTGTTAAAGGGCGCGGTCAGCACGGTTACGGACGGAGATAAAATCGCCGTGATTTCGACGGGGAACTCTGGTCAAGCCAAAGGCGGTAGCGGAGACGTGCTCTCGGGTGTGATTGCAGGACTTTGCGCGATGGGCGCGTCTGCCTATGACGGCGGTGCGCTCGGCGGTTAT
Source organism: Clostridiales bacterium (assembly GCA_015069365.1). Taxonomy (GTDB): domain Bacteria; phylum Bacillota; class Clostridia; order Christensenellales; family Borkfalkiaceae; genus Scatosoma. The sequence continues at coordinate 13,394 of SVIT01000002.1, forward strand.
ATCGCAGGGCGGGCGGCGGAGCTTGCGGCGGTGGAATACGGGGAATATTCTTTACTCGCTACGGACGTCATCGCATACCTGGGTGGGACGTTTTTGGAAATTCAATAAATATAAGCTTATTCGTAGCCAAATATTCTCACGAAGATTGCGGATAAGACCAAAATGCAACCGAATACAAGATAATAATAAGGATAGGGGCTGATAAGGGCAGTCAGCAGAATCAATCCACCCCCGACGAGAAAACTCTTGGCGTTGGCGCGTGAAAACCAAAGACGGAAACGATGATGTTTTTTATCAGAAGACGTTTCTTCCCCAAGGTACTGGGTGGGAAGAGCGTTTTTCTCTTTTAAAAGGAAATACACCTTTTCTCCGTCAAAACACTTGATGTTCAGTTTTTCGCAAAGACGGAGAGCTTCATCTTCCAGATGATTGCAAAGAAGAATTTTTTTCTTGCTCGTTTTTAATCTAGAAAAGACGAGGATATCGTCGGTGGATACGGGCGCGAGATGAAAGCGCAAAAGATAGAAAGCTTCGTCGGTGCAGATGCGTAATTTCCCAAAACGCCGTACACCGTTTTCTTTATCAGACAGCCGTTCCAAGAAGAAGCGGGTTTTCCCCTCGTCGCTAAGCATTGCAAGATGCAACATTAATTTCCCTTTCAACGTTTCGTCTGACTTTTTAAGAAAGAATATTTTGCGCTTGCTTTGTTTTGCGGCGGCGAAAGAGGCGGCGGCGAGCAGTCCGCATATTCCTGCCAGTAGGTTTGCCATAATCACACTGACTTTCAAAAAACGGAAAAGGACCAGCGTGCATAAAAAGGAAGTAAAAAAAGTAAAAATAATATCAGATATAAATGCAGAACGTTTCATATTATTATTTTTGACGGATTTTCTGTGTTTTACACTTGAAAAACGCAAAAAAATATAGTATAATAGAAAAAATCACGAAAGGGGAGTGAATATGCGGATCGGTATTTTCGGGGGCTCGTTTGATCCCGTTCATAACGAACACGTCCGTCTTGCGCGAGAGACGATTGAATGCCTGCAGTTGGACAGGCTGTTTATCATGCCTGCGCATACGCCTCCTCATAAACCTGACCGTGTACTTTCTTCCAATCAAGATCGGTTGGAGATGTGCCGTTTGGGGTTTGCCAATGTGAATGGTGCAGTTGTATGCGATTACGAGATCAATAACGGCGGTACCAGTTACACTTATCTTACCTGTCGGTATTTTCGTGAGCTTTATCCCAATGCGGAGATTTTTTGGCTGGTTGGGACGGATATGTTGCGTGATTTTCCTACATGGAAAAACCCGACTTCGATCTTAAACGACGTGACTCTTGCCGTTTGCGGACGGAACGAAAAAGAGGGGTGGTGGGAGAAAGAAGAGGAAGATTTTTATCGAATTTTTGGGAAAAAGTTCGTGAGGGTCGATTGTAACGGCGCGGACGTATCTTCTACCAAAATCCGCGTTTTGGCGGGGGCAGGTATGAGTTTAACCGATTTTATCGACAAAAAAGTAGTGGAATATATCGAGAAAAACGGGCTTTATAATATACCGAATGCGAAAGAGGCGCTATCTTTAGAAAAACAATCACGCAGAGAACATAGTGCGCGGGTTGCCTGGATGGCGGCGGCGAGAGCGTCCAAATTGAAAATATCCGAACGCAAAGCGATTACGTCGGCGCTGTTTCACGATTGCGCTAAAAATTTGTCCCCCGATAGTCCGTACTTAAAAGGTTTTATTCTTCCAACGGAATGGGGGGAAGTGCCTGCGTCTGTTTGGCATCAGTTTGCAGGGGCGTACGTGGCGGAGCATTCGTTTGGGGTAGAGGATGAGGATATCCTCAATGCGATCCGTTATCATACGAGTGGCAGACCGAACATGAGCGCGTTGGAAAAATTGATTTTTCTTGCCGATATGTTGGAAGAAGCGCGTTCTTACGATTGTGTGGACTTGCTGAGGGGGTTATTCCATAAGGGTAAGGACTTGAATGAGTGTCTGGAAGTGGCGTTGTACGAAACTTTGAGATTTTTGAAAGAAAAAAACGCGGACGTTTATCCGTTAACGGAACAAGCGTACGCATATATAAAAGAAGAAAACGAAAATATGGGAGATAATTATGGCACAGGTAACCAGTAAAGAATTGGCGGTAGCAGTATGTAAGGCATTGGCGGACAAGCGCGGTAAAGATATCGTCGCATTATACGTAAGAGAGAAAACCGACCTTTGCGATTATTTTATTATCGCGAGCGGTAGCAATGCTCCTCAGATTCGCGCGATGGGAGAAAGAGTGGAAGAGTTGATCGAGAGGGATCTTGGTATCGTGCCTTCCCGTACGGAAGGGGTGCGCGACGGACGTTGGGCGGTTGTGGACTACGGCGACGTTATCGTGCATATTTTCAATGACGAAACGAGATTGTTCTATCATTTAGAACGCCTTTGGGCAGACGGGGCAAACCTCGAAAAATACGATGAGGAAAAAGAAGATTTGGTCAGCGGTTCTTAATCGTACTCAAAAATGATAGGGGCAGGTATGCGTTGAATGGGTTATTCTGCGGATTTGAAGCGGATTTCTTTTGGCTCGCCGTAAGAGGGTTTTGAGCGGCGCTGCTTTCTTTCCACAATATAATAGATCGGCTCTTGCGAGGGTTTCTCGGCAGGGGTCGGTTTTTCTTTTTCTTCCTTTTTAGGCACGTTTTTTTGTTTTTGCTGTGCGCGGTATTCCATACCCAACTGTGCGAGTATGGTAAAATGTACGCCGAATAGACAAAGGGCAAAAAGTAAAATACTCCAAAGCAAGCCTTGCAGGGGCATTGATAATAATAAATGGTTCAAAAAAGTGTTCATAAGGAGAGTATATATCTTTTGTTCTGTCATAAAATGGAAAAAAAAGGGTTAGAAAAGATGGTTTTGTCGCATACTCATGATATGGAAAATACCGAAAATAAAACAAATTGCAACGACGCATCTACCAAAGAGAACGGTTTATTTCTTTCCCCGACCGACGCGATGGAATATCGCGCGTATAAAAAGCAGAAGAAGATAGGGGAAATATCCCTGGCGATGTCCCGTTCTTGTACTCCGATCAGACTTGGAGAGGACGCGCAGCGCATCTGTGAACGCGCCGTGCGGATCCGTCAAGCGGCTGTAAAAGCCCCTTTGACTTCGTTGCTGTCGGTGAAAGAGTACCTCACCCGCAACAAAATGAGAATGGACTGCGTGATCGGCGGTAACGGTGAGCATTTGACAAAAGTCAAAGCGTATGAGATAAAGCTGGCGAGGAAAAACGGGGTGGCGGAAGTAACGGTCGCGATTACTCCGTCACTGATGTCTGCATGCAGATATACCGAAATCAAGCGTGAGCTTAAAAAACTCAGACGAGCGGCGAAAAACATGTCGTTAAAGGTTTGGGTGGACAAAAAACATTCTTTTCCTGCGATTGCGCGCGTGGCGAGGATTTGTTGCGAGGTAGGTGCGCAATACGTATGTGTGCCTCATTTTGACGGTTGCGAACGGTTACGGTACGACCTTACGCGTGGTTGTCTTTTAGAGGTTTCCGAGGTTAATACGCTGGAAGAATATAAGCGTTTGGCGGGGGCAGGTGTGGGACGAATTGTCGTTACCCGACCTTGGGATATCTATAACGAGTGGTTGAAAGAGGCGGAAAAAATTGAAATAGGAAAGGTTTCTTCAGCTTCGCAAAACGCGCAAAAAACAGAAAAAGTAGAAGATAAAATGCCGCAAATAGCGGGGGAAAAACCGATAACGGCACAAACAAAGGAGGTAAAACCCGTTTTACCGCCAAAACCTGCTCTGCCAGCCTTGAAAACGGATGGGGAAACGAATTACCGTTGCCGTTTGGAAGGAACGGAATTGAAATTTTTATAACGACAGCGTATTCGGCGTGAAAAGATCCTCTCATATAGGGGATTTTTTCTTTTAGAGGGGGCAGGTATGCGTTGAATGCGAGATTACAGTGCAAACTGCGACTATATTAATCGGCATAAAAAGCACCGTGTGCGCATAGGATAAAGGTATGAAAAAGGTGTTATTTGCGGTATCAATGGCGGTAGTGGTCGTATTTACGGCGGCGGTGGGTTTATGTATGAGCGTGCTGACTGGTGCGCAGGCGGTAGCCGATTTTTCGGACGGCGGAATACGGATTGTGTTGGATGCAGGACACGGTGGGATTGACGGCGGCGTCGTCGGGAAATCTACGGGGATAAAGGAAAGCGATCTCAATCTTGCAATCACCTATGAGGTAAAGAATGCGTTGGAAGCGTTGGGGTTTGAAACTGTGTTGACTAGAAGGACTGAGGCGGGGCTGTATGGAACTGCGGCGAAAGGGTTCAAAAAGCGGGATATGCAAAAGCGAAAAGAGCTCATCGAAGAGGCGGAGCCTGATTTGCTCTTGTCGATACATCAAAATTATTATCCCTCAAAATCTGTTCGCGGAGCGCAGGTTTTTTATAACAAAACCAACCAGAGGGGGAGAAAGCTCGCAACCAGTCTGCAGAAGAAACTCAATGGGTTGTACAAAGAGGAAAAAGTGCGCAAGAGAACTGCAACCTCAGGGGATTATTTCCTTTTGAATTGTAGCGATTGTCCCTCTGTGATCGTAGAATGCGGTTTTTTATCCAGTCCTGAAGACGAAAAATTGTTGATTGACGAGGCTTGGCAAAAAAAACTCGCGGACACGATTGCCTCGGGCGTGCTGGCGTATTTTGCGGACGTATCGGCATAGCGGGAAGCTAAGGGGCGTAAAATCATAACGTGGAGTGAAAAAATCTTGCTAATCGCTTGTCATTTCCAAGAAACTGTGCTATAATGTAACGTGCAGTATAATAAGGAAGTGAAAACATGCTGACGGAGAGAGAAATATTGACGGTAAAAGAAGCGTTGCAGATAAACCCCGTGACCTTGGCGTTTGTGGGGGATACCGTCTATTCTCTATACGTTAGAGAACGTTTGGCGCTGTCTGGCTGCGGTAAAGTAGGGCAGTTGCAAAAGGTGGCGGCGCAGGTTGTATCTGCGAAGGGACAAAGCGAGTTTTTGGATAAGGTTTTGCCCATGTTTACAGAGGAAGAGGCGGACGTTTTCCGTCGTGCGAAAAATGCGAAAAAAGCCACGAAAAGCAAGAGCGCGACTTCTTTGGAATACAGCCGATCCACGGGTTTTGAAGCGGTGCTCGGATACCTGTATTTGACGGGCAGGGAAGAACGGATTAAAGAGCTTCTCTCCGCGAGTGATGGAGCGGCTTTTGAGATCAAAGAAAACGTGACGGTGTTCAAACCGATCAGAAGATAAGAAGATAAGAGGCGTATTGTGAAAACAGAAGGAAGAAACGCGGTCATTGAGCTGCTGAAAACGGACAAAAACATTGATAAAATTTTACTGGAAAAGGGCGCTCAAGGTTCGCTTGGACTTATTTTTGCGCAGGCGCGCAAGAAGAATATCCGCGTTCAGTTCGTGGACAAGCAGGTGTTGGAAAAGGAGAGCGAAACCCACCGTCATCAGGGTGTAATCGCTTTTACGACGGAATACGAATATTATGATTTGGACGAAATCATTGCGGGGAAAAAGAGCGAAAAGGGTGGTTTTGTCGTGCTTTGCGACGGAATTGAGGACGTGCATAACCTTGGCAGTATTCTCCGTGTGGCAGAATGCGCAGGCGCGGACGGCGTAGTGATCCCCAAATCTGGCAGTGCGTCCGTAACGGAGAGCGTTATTCGCATTTCCGCAGGTGCTGCGGAACATATCAAGGTCGCAAAAGTACCCAATCTCAATCAAGCGGTAGAGGCGCTGCAAAAGGCGGGATACTGGGTGTACGCTTTGGAAGCGGGCGGCGAAGATATCTATAAAGAGAATTTTTCGGGGAACGTGGCGTTGATTGTAGGCGGCGAGGATAGCGGCGTAAAACGCCTGACGAAAGAGAAATGCGATAAGATTTTGTCCATTCCTTTGCAGGGGAAAGTCAATTCGTTAAACGCGTCGGTGGCACTGGGTATCGCGGCGTACGAGGTCGTACGCAATAGGTTATAAGAATGGCAAACGAAAGGCAAACGGACGAACAATTAGTCGAGCTGGCGCAAAGCGGCGATCAAAAGGCAACGGAGACGCTGCTTTTGAAACATGCGGGCTTGGTGCGCGGTTGCGCTCGAGGGTTTTTCCTGGCAGGCGGTGAGACGGAAGATTTAATTCAAGAGGGAATGATCGGGCTGTATAAAGCGATCGCCGATTATCGACAAAAAGAGAACGGTTTGAGTTTTAAGAACTTTGCCTATCTCTGTGTATCCAGGCGGATTATAGATGCTGTAAAGACCTCGTTGCGTAAGAAAAATATACCTGCGGTATATTACGGCTCGTTTACGGACGAGGAGTTGCTTTCCTCCGACCTTAATCCCGAGGATATGCTGATTATGCGGGACGATAGGCGGGAATTCCGTCAAAAGATCAGTGGCGTACTGTCCGATTTCGAGTTCAAGGTAACGACGATGTATATCGACGGAATGACCTGCGCGGAGATTTGTACGGCGACGGGGAAAACGGCGAAAAGCGTGGATAATGCGCTCCAGCGCAGTAAGAAGAAATTACAAGTAGTTTTTAAGAAATAGAGGGGGCAGGTATGGCTTATTTGGCTTTGTACCGTATGTTTCGCCCGACAACGTTAAGCGACGTAGTGCGGCAGGAACATATCGTAACGGTATTAAAAAATCAAATCGAAGGAAACAAGGTAGGACATGCCTATCTGTTTTGCGGCCCTCGCGGAACGGGGAAGACGAGTATCGCGAAAATTTTTGCGGCGGCGATTAATTGTGATTCGCCTGTGGACGGTTCGCCCTGCGGAAAGTGCGCCCGTTGTAAGGCTCTGTCCGACCCGTCCAACCTCGATATCACCGAAATTGACGCGGCGTCGAATAACGGCGTTGACGAAATGCGCGATCTTCGCGAAAAAGTACAATATCCTCCCGTGGCAGGGAAGTATAAAGTCTTCATCATCGACGAAGTACACATGCTATCTCCAGGGGCGTTTAACGCGCTGTTGAAGACGTTGGAAGAACCGCCCGCACATGCGGTGTTTATTCTCGCGACGACCGAATCGCAAAAGATTCCCGCGACTATTCTTTCCCGCTGTATGCGGTTTGATTTCAAGCTGATTCCGCAGGAGGATTTGGAGCAACGTCTACGCCATGTCTTTGATGAAATCGGGAAAAAGTATGATAATGAAGCAATCGCGGCAATTGCGCGCGCGGGCGCAGGTAGTGTGCGCGATATGCTTTCGGTGGCAGATACCTGCGTATCCTATTCGAGCGGTAAACTCACCTATGCAGACGTAACGGCGGTGCTTGGCAACGCGGATTTTTCGGCGATTGCAGGGCTGTGTAAGGCGATTTTGCAGGCGAATGCAGGTGACGCGTTTGGACGGACTTCGGCGTTCCTTTCCGCGGGGAAGAGTGTTGGAATGCTGTTAAAAGACGTGATGAATTTCCTCAACGCTTGCGCTGTGGCGAAGACTTGTCGGGACGGAAAGGCAATCTTGGCGTTCCCCGACGATATGTATGCGGAAGTTTTGGCGATTGCCAAAGAAACGGACGGCCACCGTCTGTTGCGTGTGACGGAAATTTTTGCGAACGTGGAGACGGAACTCAAATATTCCACCTCGCCGCATATCCTTTTCGAGACGGCGGTATTGAAGGCGAGTATGCCGCAGGCGGATTATGATATCGAGGCGTTGATAGCACGTATCGCGACGTTGGAAAAACGTCTTGCGGAGGGGGATTTTACCGTAAAGAGTGAGGGCAGGTACGAGATGAATACGCCCGTGCCCCAGCCTATTGTGGGAAAGAAAGTAGAAGAAAAACAGCAGGAACAGCCTGCGGAAGAGGATTTATTTGCAGGAGTATGCGCGCCTCCCGACGAGGACGAAACGGGCGGAAACGCGTACTTTGACGGCTTTGCTCCGCAACCTGCCAAGACGGTGAAAAAGGAAGAGCAGACCACTCCCAAAGAAGCGCCTAAGGTTGAGGAGAAACCTCGCGTGTCTAAGATGGCAACGGGGGATGCGAAATCGACGTTCGGGTCTTTCTTGCGCTGCATGCGAAAGATCGCGAGAAACGGAGTGCTGTTGACGCTGTGTATGGATTTGGACGGTGTATATGAGGACGGGACGTTCGTATTGTATACGACCAGCGACACGATTTTCCGTTCGCTGACGAAACCAGAACACGCCTCGTTGATTGCTCAGGCGTTTGGCGAACTGGGTTTTGGCGGAGGCGAATATGATATTCGGCTGCGCGGAAAACAGTCGGACGATTTTCAAAAGAGCCTGAACGCGATCAAGGAAACGTTTGAGGGCGTGAAAGTCGAGATAAAGTAATAAATAAAAATTAAGGATATAGATGGAGGAAAACTGAAATGGCAGGATTTAAAGGTGGCAATAACAATATGCAGAACTTGATGCGTCAAGCGCAGAAGATGCAGGAAGAGATGGAAAAGACAGCGGAATTGTTGGACGATTGGGAAATCGTTGGTACGGCGGCAGGCGAAGCGGTTGTCGTATACATGAACGCGAAGAAGATTATCAACGGTATCGAGCTGGACGAAAGTATTGTCGACCCTACGGACGTAGAAATGTTGGAAGATTTGATTATGGCTGCGATCAACGACGGATATGCAAAGGCGGATAAAGTCTATGAAGAAAAGATGGGCAGATACGGCGATATGGGCGCGTTGGGAGGAATGATTTAACCGATGGAGATTTTTATCGAGCCGATCGGGAGATTGATCAACGAGTTTTCGAAGCTTCCCGGGGTCGGTAAGAAGACGGCGCAGCGTTATGCGTATAAGATCATCGATATGCCCGAAGCGGAAGCGCGCGCTTTTGCAGAGGCGATTTTGGGGGTAAAGCGTAAGGTGAAATATTGCAAGATTTGCGGTAATTTCACCGAAGAGGAAGAATGCGCTATCTGCCGTGCGCGCGATAAGAGCGTGATCTGCGTAGTAAAAGAGCCCAAAGACGTCGCGGCGATTGAGAAACTGCACGAATTTAAAGGGGTTTATCACGTTTTGCACGGCGTAATCGATCCTTTGGCAGGAGTTGGTCCTAACGATATCCGCATCAGAGAATTGTTGGCGAGATTGTCCAGTGACGTGAAAGAGGTAATCGTTGCGACAAACCCCGACGTTTCGGGGGACGCGACGGCAATGTATATTGCGAAGCTGATTAAACCGTTCGATATTCCCGTTACCCGTTTGGCGCATGGTATTCCCATCGGGTCGGAAATCGAATATACCGACGACGTGACTCTTGCAAGAGCATTCGTGGAAAGGAACCGCTTGTAGTCAGGGTCGAAGAGGCTTGCTTAGGGCTGGTTCCATTCGTTTCAAAAGACTAAAAAAGCAAAAAATAGAGGAAAAAAGTATGAAAGTATCTGTACTTGGTTGCGGACGTTGGGGTTCGTTTATCGCTTGGTATTTGTGTAATCATGGTCACGACGTTTATTCGTGGGGACCTGAGGAAGACTACTCGTATCAAGTATTGAAAGAAACTGGTAAAAACGAGTACGTGAAGTTGGACGAGCGTATCACGCTGACTTGTAATTTGGAGGCGGCGGTTTCGCATGCGGAGACGGTTATTATCTCCATCTCGTCGCAGGGCTTACGCGGGTTTATGAAACGTATCACTGCGTATGACGTTTCGGATAAAAATTTCGTTCTGTGCATGAAAGGGATTGAGGTGGACACGGGTTGCAGACTCTCCGAAGTATTGACCCAGAGCGGTATCGACCCTCAAAGAATAGCCGTTTGGGTAGGCCCTGGCCACATCCAAGCCTTTACGCAGGGGATCCCCAACTGCATGGTGATTGATTCGGCAAACGCGGCGTTGAAAGTGCGTCTTGCAAACGAGTTCAAGAGCGATTTGATTCGTTTCTATTATGGGGAAGATTTGGTCGGTACGGAGCTTGGCGCGGCGGCAAAGAACGTAATGGGGATTGTGGCTGGCGTCTTGGACGGCTGCGGTTACGATGCTTTGAAAGGCTCGCTTATGACGCGCGGAGCGCGTGAAGTGGCGCGTCTTATCAAAGCGATGGGCGGTAACGAGCTGTCTGCTTACGGTCTGGCGCATTTGGGAGATTACGAGGCGACTTTGTTCAGTCCGTTCTCCCACAATCGCAAATACGGCGAAATGCTGGTGAAAGGGGAGAAATTCTCCAAACTGGCAGAGGGAGTTCCGACGGCGGCGGCGATGAAAGCGCTTGGGGAAAAATACGGCGTGGATTTGCCTTTGACGAATGTCGTGTACGAGATTTGTTACGGCGAAGGGGAAGATTATCGCGCGCGTTGCGAAAAGATGCTCGCAAAACTCTTCTCCCGTGACACGAAATCGGAGTTTTACAATTAAGGATGAAATTCAGTCCGCTCTTGGTAGATTAGCCAAGGGCGGTTTTTCTTTGCGTGTATAAAAATGCGGTCGAATTCCCACACTGACGGTATGAAACGGATCAAAGTTTACGAGGTGGAGGGAAAGACGCGCGACGAGAGGGAAACATTCGCGCCGAACACAGTTCCAAACAATGAAACGAGGGGGGCAGGTATGTAATGACGGGGAAAAATAGGGATAATTATAATAAGAATTATATTGCGTACGTCAACTCGTTTAATCCCCCTACGCAGCATTTTAAAAACTGTTTCCGTGCCTTTATCGTGGGCGGCGGAATTTGCTGTATCGGTCAGTTTTTACGGGGGATATTTGAAAGCGCGTTTGGGCTATATGGGGACGAGCTTGCGGCGGCGGTCAGTATCGGTTTGATTTTCCTAGGAACTCTTTTGACTGGGCTTGGAGTATATGATAGAATCGGTCGGTATGCAGGCGCAGGGTCGATCGTTCCGATTACAGGCTTTGCCAACAGCGTTGCTTCTCCTGCAATCGAGTTTAAGACGGAGGGTTTAGTCTACGGTTTGGCGGCGAAAATGTTTATCGTGGCAGGTCCGATTATCGTGTATGGGGTGCTGGCAGGGACGATTGTTGGTATGATTTATCTATTGTTATAAAAATATTTTAAAAGCAGGGAGTCTCTCCCTGTTTTTTTATGAAATACGGACAAGGGGGGCAGGTATGCGATCAAGCTATTTTTTTATCGTTTTTTTGCATATTTCTCGCAGGGGTTATCAAAAAGATGGTGCCAATAAATTGTTTTCATATGATTGACGGGTGAAAAAAGAATATGTTATAATGGTTATACTGGGGAAAATCGAGAATAACGAAAAATTAAGCGTATTTCAATATTTTATATTTTTACATAAGGAGAGTAGTTATGGAACTAGTGCAAAGCCTAATTTGGCTGTTGGCAGGCGTAGGGGTGTTCATCGTTGGTATGAACTTTATGAGCGCCGCTTTGGAGAAGAGTGCCGGGGCAGGCATGAAGAAATTGCTCGGCAAAATCAGTAACAACCGTTTTTCGGGCGTAGCGATCGGTGCGGGGGTTACGGCGATTATTCAAAGCTCGTCCGCGACTTCGGTCATGGTAATCGGTCTCGTAAACGCTGGGGTTATGACCTTAACGCAGGCGATTCCAATCGTCATGGGCGCGAAGATCGGTACGACGATCACGGGTATTCTCGTTTCGCTGAAAAACGATTATTTCAACATGGTCATGTATTTCCTTGCATTCGCAGGGGTCATGATGGGATTTTTCAAGAAAGAGAAGATAAAAACTTTCGGTAGTCTGTTCTGCGGCTTGGGGCTGATTTTCGTCGGCTTGGAAGTAATGGGCAGTGAACAAGCATTCGGCAGTCCCTTAGTAGAAGAAATGTTCATAGGGATATTTGAAAAGATTGAATTCCCCTTGTTGTTGGTCTTTATCGGTATCGTGTTTACCGCGCTTATCCAAAGCTCGTCTGCGGCGACTGGTGTTGTTATTACCATGGTCGGCGGTGGGGTTTTGCCCTTGGATTTGGCGTTGTTCATTATTATCGGCGCAAACCTCGGTACTTGTGTTACGGCGCTGTTGGCGTCGTTGGGCGCAAACGTGAATGCAAAGAGAGTTGTATTCAGTTATTTTACCGTCAATACCATCGGTGTTGTGATGTTTACAGCCCTTATTTGGATATTCCGCGGACCTGTCGTTGACGCCTTGGTGTCCGTATTCCCTCACAGTGACCCTATGTCCTTGCAAATGCGCGTATCTTTATTCCACGTTATCTTCAACGTAACCACAACGGCGATGTTGTTGCCGTTTGTAAAACATCTTGTAAAATTATCGCAGATGGTTATTAAGGACAAGGCGAAAGATGAGGAAGAAAACCGCCTTGCGTTGAAATTTGTCGACGATAGATTGTTGACCACCCCTGCAGTTGCTTTGATGCAGGTTAAAAAGGAAATGGATTATATGCTTTCCTTGGTAGAAGAGAATATGTCTGATTCGTTCAATGCAATTAAAGGCGATGCGGCAACGTACGGCGATACCATTATTGAAAAGGAAAAAGTAATCAACTTCACCAACAATGCGTTGACCAAGTTCTTGATCAAGCTTTCCGCGGTCGTAGAAGTCAGCGACGAAAAGAAGATCGGTGCGTATTTCCACGTATTGAACGACTTAGAGCGTATCGGCGACCATGCGGAGAACTTCTACGAAATCGGTGAGGAAATGCAGGCAAAGAGCCTTACATTCTCTGACGTGGCAAAGGAAGAGCTCGCGCAGATGTACGGTAAAGTTATGGACATGTTTGCGATTTCCAAGACGACGTTTGAAAGTTTGAAGAAGAATGAACTGCCTCGCTTGACTGAGTTGGAAAACGAAGTCGACGGCATGAAGAAAGAATTGATTGCAGGGCACTTTGCACGTCTTGCGGAAGGGAATTGCCGCATGGAGCTCAGCCCGTACTATTCTTCGATGGTTGCTGGGTTAGAGCGTGTTGCGGACCACCTTATCAACGTAGGTTACAGTATCGTCAATCCGACGGGTTCTGAAACGCAAGCGTAATATAGCGATATAAAAAAATAAATCGAGCGTGTTTTTCGAATAGAAACCGCTCGATTTTTTCATACTGTTTACAAGATGCAGACGATTTTTTTCAAGAATAAACCGAGAATGATAGCAACGGGGTCGATTGCGGGACCGAAAGAGTGCGAAGGGGTAGTCGGTAAATACGTCGACAAGACCCTGTTAGATGATATGTTTGGGGAGAGTACGTATGAAAAAGCCGAGTGTAAAATGCTGACTTACGCCATATCCAAGACAATCGAAAATGCAGGTATGGACGAAAAGCAGGTCGATATGTTGATATCGGGCGATCTTCTCAATCAAATTATTTCTGCCTCTTTTGCGGCGCGGGATTTTGATTTTCCGTTTTTAGGGGTATACGGAGCGTGTTCGACCCTTGCGGAAAGTTACGCTTTGGCGGCGACTTTGGTGGATGGCGGATACGCGAAAAAAGTGGTTGCGGCAACGGGCAGCCATTTCTCCTCGGCAGAACGCCAGTATCGGTATCCCTTGGAACTGGGCAACACTCGTCCACCGCAAGCTCAGTGGACGGTGACGGGGGCTGGAGGAGCGTTCATCGCAGACATGGGTAGCGTCAACGACGGTCAAAACTACCCTGCGATCACCTGCGCAACCATCGGAAAAGTGGTGGACTTTGGGGTTACGGACGTCAATAATATGGGGGCGGCAATGGCGCCTGCGGCGGCGGATACGATCCTCAATCACTTGCGTGATACAGGCAGGAAAGCCGATTACTACGATTTGATTATCACGGGGGATTTGGGCGCGCTGGGTAGTAGAATATTAAAAGATTTGACGTGGGAAAAAGGGGTGGAGATCAGAGAAAATCACGTGGATTGCGGGGAAATTGTCTACAACGTAATAGAGGACGAGTTCCAAGGCGGCAGCGGCGCAGGTTGCAGCGCAGTGGTCTTTAATTCTTATATCTACGATAAATTAAGAAAGCGAGAGCTGAACAAAGTGTTGTTGTGCGCGACGGGTGCGCTCCTATCCACGGTATCCAGCGGGCAGGGGGAGAGTATCCCCTGCATCTGCCACGCCGTGGCAATAGAAAATAGCTAAACAGCATATAAGTAAAAGAACGCAGTGTGATAGCTGCGTTTTTTATTTGCAAACAGTGTGATTTTTTCTGGACTTCCATAATATTTTATATTACGCGTGCGTAAGTGAATCGTGATTTAGGGGACAAGAATTAAAAAAAATCAACCAAGAACGGTCTACAATCGAATTTTCGAATTGTTTCTATTTGTTTTTTCCATAGATTTCAATATAGAAATTGATTGACTTTTGTTAAAAAGCAATGATATAATATGTAAAATTTGATAATAGCACGTAAAATCCCGTATTCTACCCGGTTTATAGCACGGGAAAAACGCAGAGATGTGCGTGAAATTATAAGAAAACATTTAGGAGGTAGCTTTTATGAAAGCTAAGAAAGTTTCCAAAAACAAGAAACGGTTTCTTTCGCTGAGTATGGCTATGGTTGCAGCGCTGTCCTTTGGTTCCATTATGGCAGCTTGTAGTGATGATGAAGATTCTTCGTCTGTACCTCAGTCATCGTCATCTGTCGAAGTAACTACGTATACGGTTTCGTTTAACGTAGGCGATACTTCTGTTTCGACTGAAACAGTAAATAGCGGCGAAAAAGTGACCAAACCCACTGACCCGACGAAAGAAGGGGAAGTTTTTATTGGTTGGTATAAAGATCCTGCGTTTAAAAACCTTTACAACTTTGATGAAGCGGTAAAAGGTGATCTTGCGCTGTATGCAAGATTTGCAACGCCTAGCGCAACCGAATACAAGGCAACGTTGATTGTCGATGGTGAAACGGTTGGTGAAGCGAGCACGGTAGGCGGAGTATTCTACGAAGCCTTGCTTCCGAAGCCTACGAAAGAAGGCGCAACGTTTGCAGGTTGGTGGACGAGTGATTACGAAGACGCAACCAAGTTGACGGAAAAATATACGGGATTTGCAGTAGAAGAACCCGTTAAGTTGTATGCAGTATGGGAGAGTGACGCACCGCTTGTATCGGTAAATTCGAACGCTATCAACTGGACGATGGATGAAAATGCGCAAGTTTCTTTGAAAATTACGTGTGATGAAACGGAAGTTCTTACCAAAGTGGTAAACGGTACTTCATATGAATATAACTTCAGCGCACAGCCCGCAGGCAACTATGTGGTTGAAGTTACGGTAGGCGGTGTAACAGGTAAAGCGTATTATCAAAATAAAGCGTTGGCAAAAGTAAGTGCGTTTAGTTATGATGGCACGACTTTGTCTTGGAAACCGGTACAAAATGTGACCAAATACCTTGTCAGCGTACAATGCGGTGACGCAACCCATACGCACGTTGATGAAAAAGTAACAGAGCCCACGTATAATTTCGCTAACTGTGCGATGAAGACGGACGGTATCAAATTTACCGTAAAAGCAGTAGCGGAAGGATATTTGACGAGTGTTTCCGACGTATATACCGTTGTTAAGAATTTGGACGCGGTAAGCAACGTTGCTTACGACGCGGCGACGGCGAAACTTACTTGGGATGCAGTTGAAAACGCAACGAGCTATAAAGTTGTAGTAAACAACCAAGAATACACGGTAAATGAGAACGCGTTGGCGGTAGAAGGCCTTGATATGGGTGATTTGTCCGTATCAGTAATGCCCGTGGCATTTGGTTTCAATTCGCCCGAAGCAGTTACAGCAACGGTAGCTAAGAGTAATTTAGCTACCCCTAAAAACATTTCCTTAACAGGTACTGTATTATCGTGGGACGAAGTGACATCGGCGACTGGTTACGTTGTAAAGGTGAATGGTACAGAATATCAAGCATCCACAAATTCCTTCGATTTGGCAACGGCAGGAGACAATGCTTCGTCGTATTATGAGGTTACGGTAAAGGCGGTCGGAGCAACGGCAGCTGTATCTTCGAAACCTTCCACAAAGATGACGATTGGTGTTGGGGTAGTTGCAGATACTCTTACATATAATAAGGGTAAAGTTGCTTGGGATCCTGTAATCAACGCAAAGAAATTTGAGGTACGTATAAACGAAAGTGCGCCCATAGAAGTGGCAGCGACCGAGACTTCCAAAGATGTTGCTTTGACGAAAAAAGGTACGAACAAAATCGAAGTGAGATGTTATAACCAAGAGGACGTAGCGTCCGAATGGGTAAGCGTTGACGTAGAAATTTATGAAATTACCTTTAATTACGGCGTAGCAGGTAACACCAGGCCCGCAGAATACAAAGCGGCTGGCGATACCTTTACCATTCCCGATGATCCTGCAACCCCCGGTTATGATTTCCAGGGCTGGTTCAACGCGGCAACGAACGGTAGAGAATATACCTCTAACGAAGTAACATTTGATCCTGCAAACGGTACGGAAGTACATGCGGTTTGGAAGGCAAGAAAATACAACCTTACCTATATTGTTAAGGTTGGCGGTGAAGAATTGTCTAAAACGACGGTTGAGATCACCTATGACCAAGAATTTGACTTGCCCGTACCCGATGTTGAAGGCACGTTCGGCGGTTGGTGGACGGAATTAAACGGCCAAGGCACCCAGATTGCAGACAATATGGGTAAGAGTGTTGGCGGTTGGAAGTTCACGGAAGACCAAACGGTATATGCAAACACGTCTGAAATTTTCGAATACGTAGAAGTTACGTCGGTAGCAACCGGTAAACCCGGTTGGTCGGTAAAAGCAGGCTCGGATATCGGTATGGTAACGGAAATCAAGATTCCTGCAATGTACAACGGCTTGCCTGTTATCGGTATTGAACAAATGGGCTTTGCAAACTGCGGCCATTTGACCAAGATCGCTATGCCCGACACGATGGAAACCATCTTCCTCGGCATGGACGGTCCTTACTATGGTACTGGTTCGGCATTGTATCATTGTACAGCATTGCAAGAAATGGAAGTATACGAAGTAGAAGGCAACCACCAGAGATTCTATAAATCTGTCGACGGTGCGCTTCTTCGTATGACCGATTATAATGGTGTAGAGCTTGTATACGTTCCTTACGGTTGGGTTCTTGACGAATACAGAGTTCCCGACGAAGTTACCACGATCGCGACCAACCTCTTCAGATATTACAAGACGTTGAAGAAGATCATCATTCCCAACACGGTAACGAGAATTGACTCGGGTGCGTTCAATAGCTGTAAGATGGAAGAACTCGTATTCGAGGCAGGCGGTGACGACCCCCTGATCATCGGTGACGGCGCATTCAAATATTGCGATTTCAAGAGCCTTACTCTTCCTGCACGTATGGGTGCAATTGAAGATAAGTTAGGCTTGGGTAACGTCTTCCAGTTCTGTTCTTACCTCGAAAAAATCATAGTGGAAGACGGCAACGAAGCGTATACCTCTAAAGAAGGTTTCCTTTACAATGAGGCAGGCGATACGTTGTTGTACGCTCCTAGAGGCATGAGAGGGGAAGTTACCATTCCTGCAGGTACGGTAACGATCGGCGCAGAATCCTTCTCGGCATATTTGAACTCTACTACGGACTCTTGCGGAATGATCACCAAGATTATCATTCCCGTAGGTGTAGAAGAAATCGGCGCGAAAGCGTTCAAGGCCTGTGCTTCGCTTGCATCGGTTGAATTCCGCGGCGGCGAAAACGACGCGAAAATCAACATCGGCGAAGAAGCGTTCTACAGCACCATTTTGGCAGGTCTTACTCTTCCTGCAAACACGGGCAAGATTGCAGCGCGTGCATTCGGTAACATTAAGACGCTTGGTTCGGTAAGAATTGAAGCGGGCGAAGGTTTCGAAGTAGAAACGGGCGCATTCGGCGATACGAGCAACGTATACTATGTAACCTACGTTTACTTGGATAAGAACGTACGCGTATTCGACGTAAACGGCGCATTCGGTCCCACCAAGCTTTCCACGATCGAAATTCACTCTGATAACAACTATTTGGCAATGAAAGAGGGTGTTCTTTTCGATAAAGACATGACGCAAATCGTGTACTATCCCGCATCCAAGACGGGCAACTACACCATTCCTTCCACGATTGAAGTAATCGGCGGTAACGTATTCAACGGCAAGAGCCTTGAAGAAGTTGAAATTCCGTTCACGGTAAAAGAAATCGGCGGCGCGGCGTTTGCGAACTGTTCCAGATTGACGAAGGTTACCTTCTTGGCAGGCGAACAGGGCGCAGTACATCCTGGTTTGAAGATCAATGCACAAGCGTTCCAGAACTGTGAAAACTTGGTTGACTTCACGCTTCCTTCTTACACCACGGAAATCGGCAAGCAGGCGTTTGAATCCTGTTCTTCGATTGTTGGTGCAATCAACGTTCCTGAAGGCGTTACCACGATTGGCGACGCAGCATTCAGATACATGTCTGGTATCACGTCCATCTCCTTGCCTAAGACCTTGGAAACCATTGCTGTGGGTACGGATGCATCTAATGGAGTAGCTTCGTCGTACTATCCCGAATATTACAGAACGTTTATCGGTTGCGACGCGCTCACGGCAATCACCGTAGCAGACGGCAACGAAACGTTCGTAACCAAAGACGGCATTCTTTATAAACATGAAGGCGGTGTGGTAAAAGAACTCATGACCTGTCCTTCGGGTTATGCAATCAACGAAGGTAAAGCGGTTATCCCCGGTACCGTTCGTAAGATTTGGGCGTATGCATTCTACAAGAACGCTGCTATGGCCGAGCTTTCGTTTGCAACACTTGTATTAGGTGAAAACGAAACGGTGGCTACCGTAAACATTGAAATCGGTAGATCCGCATTCGAAGAAGCAACGGCATTGGTAAGAGCAACGCTCGGCACGGGTGTAACGAAGATCAGTGACAGAATGTTCTATAAGTGTTCTGCACTTGAATACGTATCCATCCCTAACACGGTATCTACGATCGAATACAGCTCGCCGTTTACCCAGTGTTATGCACTGAGAGAGATTCACTTCGAAGAAGGCAACGAATCCAACGAGCTTATCATTAAGGGTAGCAACGGTCCCGATAACGCATATACGGGTTCCTCGGCATTCTATAGGCTGACGGCGTTGGAACGCATGGTCTTCCCTAAGAGAACGAAAGAAATCGGTAACATGGCGCTCGTAGACTGTACGAACCTTCAATACGTATACGTTCCCAACACCGTTACGAAATTCGGTAACTGGTTATTCGGTTATGGTAACAACACGAAGTATACTACGGGTTGTCCTAACCTTACGACGGTAGAATTTGAAGAAGGTAACGACGAAGTGCCTCTTACCATCGGTAAGCGTGCATTTGAAGGCTCTGCTATCACGAACGTTACCCTTCCTGCAAGAACTAAGCAGATTCTCGAATATGCATTTGCAGGCAGTAAGATTACGTCGATCAGCATTCCCGAGGGAGTGGAATCGATCGGTAACTATGCATTCCAGTACTGTGAAAACTTGACGGAAGTCACCTTGCAAGGTACGAGTAAGATCAAGACGATCGGTCAGTATGCATTCGCGTCCTGTCCTATCAAGACGTTTACAGTTCCTGCAACGGTAGAAACCATTGATACGTATGCGTTTGCATATACCGAAGAAATGGAAACCATCAAGTTTGCAGAAGGCAGTGCATTAAAGGAAATCAAAGATTATGCATTCCGTCAGTCGGGCATCTCCAAGTTGGAATTGCCTGAAAGCACGAACACCATCAAGTTGGGCTTGGATTTGTTCCAGTATTGTCCTAATCTTGAAGAAGTTTACGTATCCTCGACGGTAGCAACGATCGGCGATACGTTCGGTCACTGCGGTGCATTGAAGCGCGTAATTGTTTCTCCTAACAACGTGAACTTCAAGGTAGAAGGTAACGCGTTGTACAATGCAAACGGCACGGCTATCCAGTATCTCTTCGCATCGGCTCCTGTCGACGGTGAAGGCGTATACCGTATCCCTGACAACGTTACGGAAATCGGCGAGGCGGCATTCAGAGGCCAAATCAACATCAAGAAACTTATTATCCCTGCATCTGTTGTGAAGATCGGTAAATCGGCGTTCCGTTATTGCGTGAACCTTGAAGAGATTGAATTCGACTTGGCAAATTCGCAGCTTACGGAAATTGCAGAATCTGCATTCGAAGGTTGTGAAAAACTTAAGAGCGTAAACCTTCCCGTATCCGTGAAGACGCTTGGTAAGTATGCATTTAACGGCTGTACGTCTCTTACAGAAGCGAACATCAGCGGTGTAACAACGCTTAGCGGTTATACGTTCATGAATTGTACTGCGCTTAAGAATATCGACTTGTCGTCGGTAACGAAGACTGGTCAGCAAGACTTCTCTTACTCTGGTTTGACTAGCGCAACGATTCCTGCAGGCATGACGATGGGTACGTATATGTTCTATAAGTGCCCTGATCTTGCAGAAGTTACTCTTTCCGACGGTTTAACGGCTATCGGTGACTACTCTTTCCGCGGCTGTACGAAACTTACACAGGTCAACGTTCCCGCATCTGTAATCAAGCTTGGTGGCTATGCATTTGCTGACAGTGGCTTGACCAGCTTCGAGTTCACCAATCCCGCAGCTTCGACGGGTAATTACTTGTTCTATGGTTGTGCAAACTTGAAGACGGTTAAGATGATTGAAGGTATGACGACGTTGACCACTGGTATGTTCTACAATTGTACCAGTCTCGGCGCTGACGTTGACGAAAACACCTCGGCAATCGACTTGCCTTCCACGATCAATGCAGTACACGGCACCGTATTCTACGGCTGTACGAGCATGAAGATGCTTAAATTCCCTGCAGGTACGTTAGACTTCGGTACTTCGTCTAAGTGGAGTTCGTCTACAACGTCCAGCCTCTTCTATGGCTGTACGAGTCTTAAGAAAGTAGTTCTTCCTTCGACGCTTGAAAGAATCGGCGGTCAGGCATTCTACGGCTGTACCAGCTTGAAAGAAGTAGAAAACCTGGGTGGTGTGAAATTCGTAGGTGCGTCCGTATTCAGAAATACTGGCCTCGAATCGATCACGTTGCCTTCCGTAACCGAACTTAAGAGCTATGCATTTGCAGAATGTGCACTGCTTAAGAACGTAATTTTGAACGACAACCTTGCTGGTATTGAATACTATGCGTTTAAAGATTGTATCGCACTTGAAGAAATCACGCTTCCTTCGATGTTGACGCTTCTTGGTTCGACGAGCTCGACTGGTTCGGGCGGCGTATTCCAAGGCTGTACCTCGCTTAAGAAGATTACGCTTCCCGTAGGTATCTCTGGGGTTAGAAAGTATACGTTTGAGGGCTGTACTTCGCTTACGGAAGTAAACTTCGAAGGTCAAGTGCTTGCTGTGAACGAGTATGCGTTTGCAAATTGTACATCTTTGTCTGAATTCGGTTGGACTGATTTCTTGTTGGAGATTGGTAATTATGCATTTGCAAACAGCGGTATCAAGAAAGTTGAACTTGCTGCGGCTACCAGCTCGGTAAGTGCAACGGCGTTTAACGGCTGTCCTATCGAAGAAATTCAAGTTCACGCTGATAACGTTTACTACAAGGTTGTAGGCAACGTACTCGTAAACTATGACACAGACGAATGGATGCTTGTTCTTCCCGACTACATGCCTACTGACGGCAAGTTGGTAATCGACAGCACCACGCCTTTGACGTTTAGTGAATTGGCAACTCCGTTCGCAGGTAATACCACGATTAAGGAAATCGAAATCAAAGCTGACGTAAATTGGACGGAAGTTCCCGCGAACTTGTTCTACGGTATGGAAAACCTTGAAAAGGTAACCTTGCCTGAAGGTCTTGAAAGCATCGGCGATTACGCATTCGAAGCTTGTCCTAAGCTTACGAGCGTGAATTTGCCCGCTTCGTTGAAGTATATCGGCGAATATGCATTCTATAACTGTGAAGGTATGACGCAAGTTACCCTTCCTGCGGCTCTTGAAGAGATCGGCGAAGGTGCGTTTATGGGCACCAAGCTCACCTCGATCGAGATCCCTGCAAGCGTGAAGACTATTAATACTTATGCATTCAACGCTATCGAAAGTTTGGCGACCATCAAGTTGAACGAAGGTCTTGAAACTGTTGGCGCGTATGCATTTGCAGGCGCAGGTATCACCGAAGTAGTCATTCCTGCAAGCGTACAGAAGTTCGGCTCGAGCGTATCGGTAAGCGATAGCAGCGGTGCTAAAAACGCAATTTCGTCTAGCCAAGTTCGTTCCTTCGTATTTGCGGATTGTACCGCTCTTACTAGCGTAACCTTCCTTGGCAACGCAATTGAATTGACGGGTAGAACCTTCCTCAACTGTACGGCGCTTACCACGGTGAACTTGCCTGCAGGCTTGAAGATGATTGAAAACTACATGTTCTACGGCTGTACGTCGCTCACCAGCGTAACAATTCCTGACACGGTAGAAACGATCGGCGGTTATGCATTTGCGAACAGCGGTATCACCTCGATTGAGATTCCTGCAAACGTGAAGTGCGTAGGTCAGGAAACGCTTATGACCGATCCTTATCAGACGGGTTCGACGACTGGTCAGGGTTCGGCATCGCAAGGAACCCTTGGTGCATACTACGAATTCGCATATCCTAACGGTCACGTATTCATGGGTTGTACGAGTTTGACGAACGTTACCTTCAAGGGCAACGTAGAACAGATCGGTTGGTATGCATTCGAAGGCTGTACGGCTCTTGAAACGATCACCCTTCCTAACTCTGTAGAGATTATCGGTGACTATGCATTTGCGAACTGTACGAACCTTAAGACGCTCAACGTTCCTACGTCGGCGATGTTCATCGGTAACTATGCATTTGCGAACACGGCAATCCAGAGCGTAGTCATTCCTTCCACGGCGGTTGTTTATAACAACGCGTTCGAAGGTTGGACGGCTGCACAGACGGTTAACGTAGAATTGTCCGCATACAAGGCATGGTCTATCTGGAACTTGGCTTGGAGCAAGGGCAGCGCAGCTACGTATGTTTGGGAATATGCTCCCGCAGCGCAAGCTTAAGCAAACCTTTCAATCGCATGATTGAAAAAACTAAATAAAAAGTCCGCCGCGAGGTTTCTCGCGGCGGTTCTTTTTATCAAAAGTCCGTTTTAAAAAAAAGGGGGACAATGAAGGTATTTTGTGACAAGAAAAATTGTCCTTTAAAATCGCTTTTTTCGATTAAGTTTATCAAAAAAACGAATGGTTGTAACGTTCAAAAAGATGTGTATTTTTGTGAAAAAATAACGCTTTTTAATCGTTTGTAACAAAGTGCATTTTTGCTTGGAAAATAAAGGGAAAGAGGACAATTCTTTTCGCCGTTTTTTGTGAAAATTTTGAGGAAATTGATTGTTTTTTTTGGATTTGCAGGCAAATTGCATTTACTTTTTCGATTATATATGATATAATTATGCTTACTGAAAAATGGTATTATTATAATCAGCCGTGTCTTCGAATACGGCAAAGGAGTATTAAATGGCAGGTGAATTATTTAAAAAGTATTATTCGCGCCTGGCACGGGAAGGGATCATCAAATCCGCTTTGGTCGGTATGATTGTCGGATTCTCTACGCTCTTTTTGACATCTATAGTTTTGTGGTTGATAAATGAGGATCTTTTCTGGCTCGCGTTTATCAGCGGCGCAGCGGCTGGTGCGGTGGTAGCACCGGTGCTCTACTACAAGAAGTTTAAGCCCACCACAAAAGAGATCGCTCGCAGAGTTGACGAACTGGGGCTTGAAGAACGTGTGCTTACGATGACGGAGCTTGAAAACGATCAATCGTACATCGCGTTGCGTCAAAGAGAGGATACGGTTGCTGCGTTGCAAACGGTAAACGCAGGACTTCTGTCCATCGTGGTATCCATACCTTTGATCGTCTCTACTTGTGTAACGGGTGTGTTCGGGGTTGGTATGTCGGTCGTTACGGCGCTCAGCTCGGCAGGCGTTATTGAGAGCGGACGCGAGATAATCGAAGAAGCAATGAAACCTTTGCCTGAATATTTCGATATCGAATACGAAGTATCGGGAGAGGGCGGTAGAATCCTCAACTTCGAGACGGAAGAGGAAATTCCTTTCCAAGCTGTTGAGAAAGGCAAGAATGCGATTCCCGTCATTGCAGTGCCCGACGAAGGATACATATTCGTAGGTTGGTCGGATCAGTTTGAAGATCCTTACCGTGAAGATGAGAACATAACCCAGCACATGACGTTGATCGCTGAGTTTGCAGAGCTCATGGACGGAGGGGATATGCCTGGCGGTGAAGACGGCTTCCCTGGTGACTTACCTGGTGATTTAGCAGGAGATCAAGGGAACGGCAAGCCAGGACAGGGCCCTGGCGCAGGCGGCGAGTTCATACCTACCAATCAGATCATCGACGGTGAGACGTTCTACGGACATGAATATGAAGCGGCGTTTGAAGACGTACTTAACGTACTTGCTCAGAACGCAGAAATGTCCGATAGATTAAAGCAGTTGATTTCCAACTATTTCGAAACGATCAAGACGACGACTTCGGATGATGGAACTTCAGGCAGCAATAGCAATTAAAACAAAAGTAAAAAAATAAAAAAAATTAAAAGAAGGGAAATAATTATGAATGAAAAAGATGTAAACGTAACTGTTGGACAAAACGATATTGATATGTTCTGTAAACAATGTGCAGATATTTTCGAGCAGGTTGGCCGTGACGTTATCGGTCAGAAAGAAGTTGTAGAAGGTACGATCGTTGCGATGATCGCTGGCGGTAACGTATTGCTTGAAGGTGTGCCTGGGGTTGGTAAAACCCGTCTTGTAAGATCGTTGGGTAGAGTATTCGACCTTCCTTTCGCGCGTATCCAGTTTACGCCCGACTTGATGCCTGCCGACGTTACGGGTACCAACATCATCGTAAAAGATGAAAACGGCAACTCCAGCTTCAAGTTTCAGCCTGGTCCTATTTTCAGCAATATTATTCTTGCCGACGAAATCAACCGTGCAACGCCGAAAACGCAGTCCGCGCTTCTCGAAGCCATGCAGGAACACACGGTTACCGTAATGGGTACGTCGAGAAAGTTGGAAGAACCTTTCTTCGTACTTGCAACGCAGAACCCTATCGAACAAGACGGTACGTATCCTTTGCCTGAAGCGCAGATGGACCGTTTCATGTTCAAACTCATCGTTCCCAACCCCAGCCTTGACGAACTTATGCAGATCGTTGACATGACGCAGAAGACGATGGCGGAAGTTGCAGAGAGCGTATGTAACGGCGAACAGCTCCTTCGCATGCGTGCGACGGCTAACCAGATCCCCGTTGCAGAAGAAGTGCTTCGTTATGCAATGATCATGACGAGTGCAACCCATCCCGACAGCGAATGCGCAAGCGAAGCCGCAAAGAAATATATCCGTAACGGTGCCAGCCCCCGTGCAGGTCAGGCTTTGATCTCCGCAGCGAAGGTAAAGGCGCTTATCAAGGGTAGATTCAACGTAGCGTTCTCGGATATCGAAGAACTTGCATACCCCGTACTTCGTCACCGTATCAAACTCAACTTCGAGGCGATTGCAGAACGTGTAACGGCAGACGACGTAATCAAAATGATTGTTGAAGAAGTAAGCAAGAATCCTAAATATAAGAAAGTAAAATAATCATTAGTGTAGAGAACACAGGGAGGAAGTAGGATGGCAGAATCTTTCTACTTAAACGATAAATTTTTCAGCCGATTGGAAACGTTGGCGTTAAATTTAAGAACCAGCCTTGCGGGATATTTCGGTGGTAAACACCTCGTAAGTACATACGGACAAACGGTGGAATTTTCCGACTTTAGAGAATATCAACTTGGCGACGATATCCGTAGAATCGACTGGAACTTGTACAGCCGATTTGAGAAATATTTCCTGAAACTGTTCACCGACGAAAGACAGATGCAGGTACAGATCTTTTTGGATTGTTCGGCGTCTATGGGTAAGGATAATCCGAAAAAATCTTCCTATGCAATCGCGGCAGCGGCGGCGCTCGGGTTCTTGGCGGTACATAATATGGATAAACTTTCCTTCCATCTTATGCGCGGCAACCGTGCGGACAATCCTTTCGGTACGATGATCGGTAAGAAAGCATTTTTCCGAGCAATGGGTACGTTCAACGATCTTGAATTTACCGATGACGCCGATATCGAGGCTTGCGTAACCAGCACCCCCGATACCAGCGTAAACAACGGCTTAACGATTATTATTTCCGACTTTTTCACCGAGAGTAATTGGAAAAAAGCGGTAGATTATTTATGCTATAAAAAGCGTCAGGTACTTTTAATCCAAGTAATGACGCCCGATGAATACGACCCGAATTACGATGGGCGAGTAAATCTGATCGACTCCGAAGCGGAGGATGTGTCTGACTTTAGAAACATGAAAGTGAAGATCACGCGCAGTATGCAAAAAGCATATGAGGAAGCGATGGCAGATTTCAAACAAGACATTAAAGATTTTTGTTCTAGACGCGGAGTAGATTTTATCTCCGTATCCACAGATACTCCTATTGAAAGAGTATTGTTTGGCGAATTGTTAAAAGTAGGTATTATGGCATGACATTATTAACACCTTTAGGGCTGTTGGGTTTAATAGGTATAATCGTCTTGATTATCATCTACATAATCAAGCCCAACTACCAACAAAAAGTAATTTCCAGTACGTACGTTTGGAAATTAAGTTTAAAATATAGAAAGAAAAAAATTCCCGTAAACAAACTTCGGAATTTCTTGATCATTCTCTGTCAGATCCTTATTTTGACGGCGGCGGCATTGATTTTGGCTGAGCCCGTACAAGTAATCAAACAAAAGGCGGATCACAGAGAGGTTATTGCGATCATTGATTCTTCTGCAAGTATGCGCACGGAAACGGGCGGTGAAACTCGTTTCGAAAGAGCGGTAAATCTTGTTTCCGAACTGACTGACGACGTTATGGGCAATTCGGGTACGGTTTCGGTTATTTTAGCGAATGAAAACCCGAGTTTCCTTGCGGAAAGATACAATGGCGACAACCGCGCGGTTTTGCTCGATGAACTTTCCTTGCTTGTTGATGACGACGTATGTTCTTACGGCGTCTCCAATATCGAAAGCGCGATCGTGCTTTGCGAAGACATCTTGGAAGACAATCCCGAGGCAGAGGTACATCTTTTCACGGATACGACGTATAAATACGTTCCTAAGAAGAAAAATGGGGATTCCGTAATCAACGTAGTCAACGTATCGGACGAAGAGGAATACAACGTTGCGATTTTGGACGCATATTCGGTATATGAAGACAACTTCTACACCTTCTACATCGACGTTGCTTGCTACGGTCAAGAGAAAAACGTAACGGTAAACGTTTCGATCACTGGTGCAAACGGTGACGGTGAATTCCAAGGCACGGAAAAAGATTATTCGCACAGCGTACTCTTGTCCCGTGATAAAACGAAGAGAATCGTATTTATCAACAAAGACTTGTATCAAGATATGGAAAGCGAACAGGAAGACGTGGAATACTATCCGTTAGAATATGATGAAAGAGTATTCTCCTATAAAGAAGTTTTCGTTTACATCGTAGAAGACGATTCTTTCCAAGACGATAACAACTTCTTGATTTACGATGGCGGAAAGGAAGTCGTCAAGATTATGTACAAGAGTCCGATTCCCAACCAGTTCTTCCCTGCGGTTATACAAAACTTGCGTTCTATTTACAAGGATAAATGGGATTTCTGGATTACAGAAATCAAGGTAGGTACGGAAGAACCCGACCAGGGCTATTCAGGGTTCGATTTCTATTTCTTTGAGCATGAAATGCCCAAGAAAATGCCTACGGACGGTATCGTATTCCTTTGCGACCCCGATCCCAACCGTGCACCGCCTCCTCAAAAAGCGGATTTCCGTGTGGAAGGTCAGTATCACTGGAACGGAAACAGCGTGTATTTGCAAGCGGAAGACGATAAGCACCCGCTGTTGAACTTTATCAATCCGTCCACGATTTCGATCAGTATGTATAACCGTATTACTTACGGTTCGAGCTACACCCCGTTGTTGCTCACGCCCGACGGAAAACCTGTATTGGCGGTATGCGACGAACCCGATGCAAAGATCGTTGTGCTCGGTTTCAGCGTTCACTATTCCAACTTAGCGATCAATGAAGGTATTGCTGTATTGCTGTATAACGTGTTCGAATACTTTATGCCTTCGACTGTTAGCAGCAACTCTTTTGAAATCAACGAACAAATCACGTTGAATGCACGTGGTAGAGAACTTTACGTTTCCAATGAATACGACGCGGAAGACCTCATGGTATTTGAGACGTTCCCCGCATCGTTCACGGCGACTATGCCTGGTACTTATACACTTTCGCAAACGACGTTTGCAGGAAAGCCGATCGAGGAAAAGATCTTCGTAAGAATTCCCGCATCGGAAAGTAACATTTGGGATACGGAAGACGCTTTGGGTAATCCGTTTAAGGAAATCGAAGCGATTGACTACTTCAACGATTTGATGAAATTCGTCGCGTTAGCGATGGTAATTATATTATTCATCGAATGGTGGTTGCATAATCGTGAGAATGGGTAAAGGAGAAGTAAAATTATGAAAAATTTCCATATTTATTTTGCTTATCCTTGGGCATTGTTGGCGCTTGTATTAGCGGTTGTGCTCACGTTGATACCTTATTTCAGATTATCCAAAAGATACAGAAAAACGCGTAACCGTATCACTTCCATTGTATTGCATTTGATTGTAATGACTTTGGCGATCGTTACGTTGGCAGGAATAGAATTCCGTTATCAAATTCCCAACGAAAACAATGAGATTATCTTACTTGTCGACGTGTCGGATACCGAAGAAACGGTGGTGGACGAAAGAGACGCTTTCGTCAGATACGTGATCGAGGATGCAAAACATGATAATTTCAGGGTAGGTATCGTAACGTTTGGGTACGACTACGAATACGCTGTACCTTTGACTAATGAGTTGGACGGGATATACGATCAGTACTTGAATGCGGCAAGTCCCGACACCACGGCAACGAACGTTGCGGGTGCACTTGAATATGCGAAAACGTTATTCAACAATCCCGAAACGAGCAAGATCGTTCTCATCACCGATGGTAGAGAAACGGACAGAGAAATGACCAACGTTGTGCGCGCGATTTCTGCGCAAGGCACGAAAGTTGACGTGGCGCATATCGGCGAAGGATTCGACAATGCTGACGTACAGTTGATGGGAGTGGAAATGCCTTCCCACCATATTGCACAGAACGAAGAATGTACCGTTATGCTCAATGTACAAAGTACCGTGGCGACTTCGGTCAGCATCAGGCTTACCGATAACGGCGAGACGGCGAATGAAGTGACCGTGGATTTGAACAATTCTGGTATGCAAACCGTTCCGTTTGCACACACCTTCATCAAAAAAGGATTGCATGAATTGAAGTTCGAAGTCACGCAAATTGCTTTTGACGGCTTGGAACAAAACAACGCATACACCACCTATTTTTCGTTGGAAGTATTCAATAAGATATTAGTTCTTGAATCGGTTCAAGGTACTTCTGAGGCCTTGATTACCATGCTCAATGAAGGCAACGAAACGCCTTACGAAGTGACGACGATGAGTATTCAAGACGAGGAACTTCCCGAATCGGCTGCACAGCTTTGCGCATATGATCAGGTTGTTTTGAACAATATTGCAAACAAAGATCTCCCTGAGAATTTTGCAGAAGTATTAAAATCCTACGTTTCTGAATACGGCGGCGGTTTGTTCACCGCAGGCGGTGATAAAGCTTATGACCGTTCGGATATGTATGGTACTCTTTATCAAGAAATGTTGCCCGTGCAGGCAATCAACTATACACCTCCCGTTGCCGTAATGATCGTACTCGATACCTCTGGGTCTATGAGTACGGAAGATAACTACGGCGCAAACAAGCTCGACTGGGCAAAAGCGGGTGCGGCGTCCTGTTTGAACAGCTTGACCGAACGCGACTACGTAGGTATTATGACCCTTGAATCGGTCGAATCGACCATTCTCGACTTGACGCCTCGTACGCAGGAATCTCGTATTCTCGCGGCGATCAACTCACTTGAAGAAGCAAACGGCGGTACGATTTGGACGGGTGCTATCGATCGTGCGGGGAAATCTCTCCGTACTATGAAAGACGTAGCAAAACGTCATATTATCGTCATCACCGACGGTGCAATCGGCGAAGATCCCTCAAACTACGAAGGTATCATCAAAGAGTATTATGAAAACGATGGCACGACGCTTTCCGTTGTCGGGGTAGATATGGCGACTGGCGGTAAAGAATACGATGAAATGTTGCAAGCAACGCAATGGGGCGGCGGTCAGCTTTACGTTACCTCTGCCGATCAGTTGATCAACAAACTTCGTGACGATTTGACGGCACCTGCTATTAAACAAGTCAACTACGGCACGTTTAAGCCCATGGCGTACAATATGGCGTCTCCTCTTTTGAAGGGGGTAGGTATGGGCGAAGGCGGTGAAGCGAACCGTATCAATGCTACCTTGGAAGGTTTCTACGGTGTAAAAGTGCGTACGGATGCAGAACTCGTTTTGACGGGTGATTACAACGTACCCATCTATGCACAGTGGGCGTATGGCGAAGGTATGGTCGGCAGCTTCATGTGCGACTTGCAGGCAAGTACTTGGTCTAGCGGCTTTATGGCAGACGCAAACGGTAGAAAGTTCTTGAGAAATGCAATCAATAACTTGATGCCCAGTGAAGATATTCGTCCTAGCCAGATTGCATATGAAATGACTGAAGACAACTATACCAATCAGTTGAGCGTATTCTCCGAATTGAAAGACGGCGAATATATCAAAGGCGAAATCGTCGAATATATCGACGGTGCTGAAGGGGATAGAATTTCTCTGAATGAAATCACACCGGGCAACGCACAAGCGCTTCGTGAAGCGGACGTTTACGTGACTCTGCCCATGTCTTCGGCAAACGGGTACAGCCGTTGCGACTTTGTTGTAAGAAAGAATGGCACGTATAAGATCGTGTTGACGAAATACAACAAGGACGGAAAAATTGTTAAGAATGCAAGCGGTGAAGATGTTGTCACGGAAGTATACAAATCGTTTGCATACTCTGAAGAATACGACGTATATTCGGAAGACACTGCGGAAGTGATCAGCAAGAAGCTGGCAACGGTTGCAGAACGCGGTCAAGGCGCAGTGATTGAAGACCTGAACAATCCTTCGGAAGTATTCAACGGATTTGTAACGGCAATTGATAAATCGTTTGATCCCAGATTCTTGTTTATGATCATCGCAATCGTATTGTTCCTTGGGGATATTGCGGTTCGTAAGTTCAAATTCAAGTGGCCTCACGAGATCATTCGCGACTACAAACAAAAGAAAAACTTAAAGAAATAAAATACGGAAAGAAATGTACACCTCGCGACCATAGGGAGCACCCATGGTCGCGATGAAACAGAAAATTCGGCAGACGTTCAAGATTTAAGGAGGACGTAGACTATATGAAAAAGCTGAAATTTTTCGTTGCGGTCTTATTATCCGTATGCACGTGTTTGGCAATGTGTTTATTTGTCGGGTGTAAAGACTTTGAGCTTTCCACTCCCACGAACGTTCAGGTGGATTTGAATCATAAATTGACCTGGGACGAGGTGGAAGACGCGCGCAGTTACGTGGTAGAAATCAAAGACGAAAACGGCGAATTAGTGGACAATAAAAAAGAGAAGAGAGAATATTCCTCCCTCAAGAACCTGGCGGTGGGGAAATACCTCATCCGCGTTAAGGCGGTAGGTTCTCAAGATGGGGCAGAATCCGATTGGTCCGCGGCGTTCGAGTTTGACCGCCCTTATGAAACGGGTTGCGTCTATACGCTCGTAAACAATACGGAATATCACATTACGGGGGCAGGGTCTGCTTCTGGTGACATCGTTATTGAAGATTTTTACAGAAACAAGCCTGTCACGGCGATTGCGGAGAATGCATTTAAAGGCAACGGCCGCGTTACGAGCGTCGTGCTTGGCAATCAAATCAAAACCATTGGTAAAAACGCTTTTTACAGATGTGAAAATCTTACCTCTATTACGATTCCTGACAGCGTGACGACAATCGGTCCGCAAGCGTTCCAGCGCTGCGTATCTTTGACGGAAATTTCCATCCCTGACAGCGTGACGATTATCGATGAATATATGTTTGCATATTGCCGTGCGTTGACGAAAGTGAAATTCAGTCAAAATCTGCAATACATCGGCGAAGGCGCCTTTACCGACTGTTCGGGGATAACCTCTTACGAGCTTCCTGCCTCGTTGATGCTGATCGGGCCGTATGCTTTCGCTGCAAACACCAAACTCGAATCGGTTAAAATCGGTAAAAACGTGCAGCAGATCGGAGATTTTGCATTCCAGCTTTGTGCGGCGCTTAATAAGGTCGAATTTGCGGCAGACAGCAACTTATCGTATATCGGCCAACGTACTTTCTACAACGACGCTGAACTGAAGAGTATCACGATTCCTGGAAAAGTTACCAAAATCGACAATCAGGCATTCTTGAACTGCAGCAAGCTCGAGACGGTGAATTTGCCCGCAAGTTTGTCCTCTCTCGGCAGCGACGTATTCAGGTCAACCGCAATTGTGGGTAAACAGGAAGAAGCAAAAGCAGAGGTTTACTACGTAGGGAATTGGATCGTCGGTTGCGACGCGCAAAATCTTTACGATAAGATCGACGTCATTGCAACGGAAGAAAACGAGTCTTATGATAAGACGTTGATCATCAGCCCGAATACGGTGGGTATTGCGGCTTATGCATTCCGCGCGTTTGAAAAATTGACGTTGGTGAATATGCCTACCTCGGTTAAGTATATCGGTGCTTACGCATTTGCACAGTGTGAAAATCTTTCGAGTGTAACCGTACCTGGGTGCAAGGTAATTGATGATTACGCGTTTGTATTATGTCCCGTTTTGGCGACGTTTGCACAATGCTCCAACCTTGAAGAGATCGGGGATTATGCATTCTATGGCTGTTCGCGTATGAGCCGTTTTAACAACAATGCGGATCTTCCCAACTTAAGATCGATCGGTATGTTCGCGTTCAATAGAACGGCAATTTGGAACAATACAACGGAAGCAACGAACAACGTGGTCTACGTTGGTAATTGGATAGTAGGCGCAACGACAGGTATTACCGAGTTGCAGATTGATCCGAAAACGGTCGGGATTGCGGATTTCGCATTTTACCAGAACGTGAGATTGAATACGGCAAACCTCGCTGGTCTTAACCTGAAATATATCGGAACGGGTGCGTTCTATGAATGTATTTCGCTCATGAACGTACAGTTCGGCGCAAACTTGACTACGATTGAAGATTACACCTTCTACAATTGTCTGAAGTTGAGTTTCCTCGGTGGATATCTGAACAATTTGAAGACGATCGGCAGATCTGCTTTCTACAATTGTGCGAGCTTGTTAGAGTTGGATTTGAGCATCGCAACGAATTTTGAATCGGTTGGCCAGTATGCATTCTACGGCTGTACTTCGCTTGAGAAAGTGAATTTGGGGAACACAGTTAAAACCTTGAATAACTACGCGTTCTATCGCTGTGAAGGATTAAAGGAAATCGTATTCCCCGATTCTTTACAAGCGATCGGCAACAGAGCGTTTTACAAGAATATTGCACTGGAAAACGTGACGTTTGGAAACGGATTGGTTTCCATTGGCCAGTATGCGTTCTCTGGTTGTGAATCACTCAAGGCAATCAATCTTCCCGACAGCTTACGTTATATTGACGCTAGCGCTTTCTACAAGTGTGTTGCGGTGGAAAACGTAGAATTTGGGAGCAGCTTACAATATATCGGTTCTTATGCATTCTACGGCATTCCCAGCGTAGAGAAGTTGCAGCTTCCCGAAACGGTGGAATACATCGGTTCTTATGCGTTTAAGGGTTGGAACGGACTGCAGTCCATTCTCATTAGCGGCGATATCGATTTCATCGGCGATCACGTTTTCTATGGCTGTAAACAAGCGACCGTTTATACATCCGCAACGAAGCCTAATGACGATAAGGCGGAAGGCGCAGCGCTTTGGAGTCCGAAGTTCAATTCTTCGCACCGTCCCATCGTTTGGGGCTGTACCTTGTCGGAAGACGAATCCTACGTGGAGAGCGTTACGATTACCAAAGAAACCTTTGAAAACGATAAGGCAAACGGAGGTTTTACAGCACCTGAAAGAGAGGGGTATACCTTCAAAGGTTGGGCGATAGCGAAAGGCGGCAGCGTGGTATTTTCCGCGGCGGATATCCAAAAAGCTGGCGTAGGGGCTACCCTCTATGCGGTATGGGAAATCGCGGAGCCTGTGGTTGAGTAATCAGCTGTATAATCTAAATTCAAGATTTTTTAAAAACGAATGAAATTCATTTTACAAATGAATACAAAAAATGTTATAATAGTATGATGGGTAAAATGGTTATTTCAAGATAAATGAGTAGGCGGTGCCGTAGCGAAAGCTGCGGCTACGGAACTCCTCCGATCGCCTCTCATCTCATCAAGGAGAGTCATATGAAAGGACAAAAAATTAACGTAACAGAAAAAGAAACTGTTTTAAAGAAGAGTAAGAGCAAATTGCTTGCATCGGTTGCAAGCGGTTTGTTCGGCGCGGCGCTTATTGCAGGTTCGTTATTTGCAGTGGGTTGTAGCGACGATTCTTCGGATAAAGTTAAATACGTGTTTAATACGATGGGCGGCGCGTCCATTTCCGATGTGGAAGTGGATCTCGGCGCAGAATACACTCTTCCCATTCCCGAACAGAGAGAAGGATTCTTATTCGAGGGTTGGTACACGACGGAAACGTTCGACGGTTTCCCCGTAACCACGGTAGAGGCGCAGGCAAATCAGACGTATTATGCAAAATGGACGCAGCTTTCTCAAATTACTTTGGAGTTGGACGGCGGTACGCTTGCACAGACGAAGCTGTATTTGAAAGCTGGCGAAAATTTGTATGCGTTTATGCAGGACTATCAGCCCACGAAAGAGGGTTTGACTTTCGGCGGTTGGTTCAACGGTAACAATGCTTTGACGGCTACTACGAAAATGCCTCAAGACGGCATTACCCTTACTGCGAAGTATAAGGTAAGCTATACCGTAGAAGTCTACATGCAGGATTTGGAAAATTCGGCTACATATTCGCTCAGCGAAAAATATACGGTGACTGGCAGTGATTTTGTTGGTAAAACCGTTGTATCCGAAAAGCCTGAAGTGGAAGGTTGCGAGGAAAACGCAACGCACGCGGACAGAGTGGTTACCAAAACGCTTAGCGCAACTTCCAGTGAAAACGTATTCAAATATTATTTTGACAGACGCGTATGCAACGTTACGTTTGTTGTCCGTTATCCCGACGGTACGAGCGGTGAGGAAATCACCGTTACGAAAAAGTATGGGGAATACATCAAAGACGCACCCGATACGTATACGGCAGAAGGATACTGCTTGATCGGTTGGGGGGAACTTGGTGCGGAAGTACCGACGTATGAAGTATATGCGGTGGACAAAGCGCTCCAAAACGGCGACGGCACGCAAAGAGCTCCTCAAGAATTCACGCCGACAGGCGATATCGTTTTGTACAGTGTATGGGCAAAAGGGTATACCGATATGTTCAGCGGGGACGATTACCTGTTCTTCCTTGACAAGGCTGAAGACGGGGAGTTGGATAAAACGACCATTTATTTGTCCCGCGGTAATCAATTCTTCAAAGGAAAATATTTTGAGAATATGAACGTGTTCTTCTTCTATGACACGGAAGATACGACGAAGATCATTCTCAACGGTAAGCTGTATGACAATAACAAGTTTGCGTATACCAGCACCAAGAGAAGCCAGAAAACTGCGTTCATGTACACGATGGGCGTCGGAACGGACGAAAGCATCTTCCTCAAGTTTGACGAAACCAACGGTATCACCTACGTGAACAACGGTGATGAAACGAAGGGTACGCAGCAGATGAACGAAGACGGCGAATACGTTGCAGACTTTACGGGGGCAACGGAGGGCATGCTGAAAGGTCAAAAGCTTACATTCCTGCTCGGTACGTTTAACGATAAACCCGCGTTTATTCCTTTAAATAAAGAAGAAGTGGACTATGGTACGTTGAAGAGATTCTACTTCAACGACGAAGAAAAGAAATTGGAAACGTATGCTAACGGTTTTGGCGATATCACGCTTGACGGTTACGGCAATGCAACGTATAACAACGGTTCGCAGCTTGCGCCATATTATTATACTCGTGAAGGAGACGTTATCACGCTGACGTCGCAATACGGCGGCTTGTTCGGTAAAGCAATCCTTACGGAGAATAAGGGTGTAAAGGGCTACGTGTTATATACCCAGTGGCAGGACAGAGAATTCCAGATCGACGGCGCGAAACTGGTGCTTGACGGCGGTATCAAAGCGACCTATACGGCTGCTGATGGTACGACGGTAGACGGTTACTACAAAGCAGTAGAATCCCTTTTTGAGGGGTACGTAATCGAAGTTGATACCAACGACGATCAAAAATTCACCTTTATCATTAAAAATATTCAGTTCAACGACGACGGCACGTTAAAGGATTTTGATGTTAAAAAAGTTCTGAATTCCTATGCGGAATACCGTTATCTTGCCGATGGCAGAGTGTACAACGCAGCTGCAATCGTTATCGATGAAACGAAAGAGGGTTGGCTGTCGCTCTACGGATTCAATTCCCGTTTGAACGAATTTGTAAAAGTTTCCGAAGGTCCTTACCGTAAGGATTCGACGAGCGAAAAAGATCCCTATTATTATTATGAAGTAGAAAATGCTGCAAGCGGTGTAGAAGGTATTATTTCCTTGCCTGGGCATGAAAACAAGGTAACGCCTGCGGATATTCAATCCTTCGTGTTCGCATTGGACAGCGAAACGACGGCGTACAGCCTTTTCTATTGGAAATCTTCCGTAATGACAGGCAACGTCAACAAGGAATACGTTGAAGAATATACTTGTGAATGCGACAAGGCGGACTGTGAAGCTTCGTTGAAATTGGTGGGCGGGTTTGCTTACTACACGACACAAGACGGTGTGTCCGTATCCGGTGCATACGGTACGTTTGAAGACGCAACGTATATCGTGATTCTTACGAGCAGTATCGCGGGTAACGTAAATTACTACGTAGATCTCGATCAGGACAACAAAACGTTTATTCCTCTGGAATACCAACCTTACACGGCGTATTTGTATGATGAATTCGGCGATTTCAGTGTCGAAGAAGACGCTGTAAAATTGATCTTCGACGGTAAGGGCAACGCAACCTACGTGGATCAGAACGGCAATCCTGTGCCTGGTAAGGTACGCGTGACCGATAACAAGACGGGCAACGTAAGCATTTCTGAATTTAAGGCGGACGATAATTCGATCACCTTTAATTATATCGGCGGATTGAGTGTAGGCGGCAACAGCGCGTTCCTCCTTTACAACGAGAGCGTTAACGGCGAATACGAATATAAGAAGGATAACGTTAAAATCGGTAGCTTAACGCTTGATGGTTACGGATATTTGGCAAAATATCTCGACAACGACGGTGAGTTGCACGAAGGGATGTACTTAATTACCGAAGATGGCGCGATTGCAGTGCAAGACGCCGAATGCGGTAAAACGTGGTATTTCGATATCAATGAAAGAGCGTTTACCGTTCGCGCAGAAGAATACGGCGAATATCTCTGGGTGAAGAACCGCGGTTGGCAGCAAGAAACCTATTTTGAACTTAACGGCTACGGCAAACTTTCCGTATACACGAAGACGGAGAACGTAGACGACGGAACGGATGAAGTTACCTACACCAAGAATTATATTACGCAAGTCGGTACGTATGACAAGATCGGCGACATGTTCGTGCTTTCTTACAAGGTAAACGAAGATCAAGACCCGATTACGTTGTACGGTGAACTTGGTGCGTTTGGTTCTTCCAAGGCATTCTTGGAAAAATTGGAAGATGACGATCCCGTTATCGGCGTTTACGTAAACGCAGATGATTGGTCGGTGCTTATTCTTGACGAAGTCGGCAATGCAATTAAATACGTTGGTAAAGAAGACAAAACGCTGGATTACGGTCAAAAGCAGGTAGGTTACTACACGCTGATTACTGAAGATCTCTTGTATTTCGTGAATGCAAGCAACACGGACGCTTGCTTGTACGAATACGATAGTGAACACAAAACGGCAACCCAAGTAAAGAGTTTGGACGTATATACGAGATATTTCTCGCAGGATATGGAGCTGTTGACTTTCTATCAGTACGGCTACTTTACCATCACCGAGCAAGACGGCACGACGGAGCGTTATTTCTATCGTGAAAAATACGAAATGGATAACGGCGTGCAGACGGTTGTAGGATTGACGATGTACGAATCGAATCCCGATGATAAAGACGCTAGCCCTTACGGCTTCGTTTCGACCGAATTGCCTAACGGCTACGGCGACATGTTCGAATTCCAGGATAAGACTTTCTATAAAAACGATAATGAAATCGTGTTTATCAACAGAGACACGACTGACGTATACGAGGCAGACAAACTCACCTATGCCCTTAACGGCCAAGATTTCGGTATGTTGGATTTCGATATTCCCGAAACTTTGGAATTTGAAGAAACGGGCAGAATCGTTGTCGGCGGAGCTGAAAGCAGTTGCCGTGTTGTGCGCGAGAAGGACGAAAACGAACAGTTGATCACCTACGTAGAATTCCAGAACTACCGTATTTACGTGGAATTTGATTATCAAGGTGTTGATAAATCAAACACGACGAAGAGTACGTATAAGATCACGGGTATGGAATTCCATCAGCAGTCGTATGCAAGAAACTATTTGGATAACTATGCATACTATGCAGGCTTTGGTTACAAGATCGACAATACGCTCGGAGAAATCACCATTCACGGTACGTACAATGCTGACGGAAGCGCGGAAAACGTAGTAGTTGACGCGACGTTCTTGGAAAATTCTTCCGTGAAAGATATGAACGGTAACTTGATCGTCTTTGAAAATGCAGAATATATCGACCACGGCGTAAACGCAAGCTACGGTCAGCATTACGAAGCGGTATTCACGGCTGAAGACGGACAGACGTACAGCTTGCACTTCATCGTTTCGCAGCACACGAGCGTTCGTGCATACGCATTCAACGTTCTCGCGCTCACTCGTCATCAAGACTTTACGGGCTTGGAAAATGGGTATGCGATTGAGACGGAAAGAGTTATGTACTCCGAATACTCAACCTACGAAAAGGGCGATTTGTTTGATGTCAAGCTTTTGAAAGACGGCAGTGAGATTGAGGGTGAACTCGTTACACGCCGCAACAATATCATTCAGGTTATCGACGGCAGCGTTATTTTCGTGGCAAGAGAAAAGGATCAGACGGATAAATACACGTCGGCTACCTATTATATGGTAGAATTGATTTCCGATCCTTTAATCGAAAATACCGACGGTAGTGTGGAAATTCCTTTCTATACCTCTGGTAAAGTTGCGGGAACGCAAATGGTAGACAGCATTCTGTATGCAAACAACAACAAGTATTTCGTAGAATTCATCGGTGGCAATCCCACGTTGCTCTGTATGGCAAACGAAACGTTTGTTGTAAAAACGGCTAAGACGCTCAGCCAAGCAGAAATTGAGGCGTTGGACGCGACCTATTTGCCTACTGACGGCTCGACAATTAAAGCGGCTTATGAAATCACGTCGCCGACAAGCGTCAATAAGTATATGGTTCAAATCCGTGAAATCGAGGTAGACGGCGTAACGACTACCTACGTATCCGTAGCGGAAATGTTCCAGTAACAATATGAATAATTAACAATCGTTGCAAATTCCGTATGGACTCGTAAGGGACCATATGGAATTTGTGCGGAAATAAAAACTTTCAAAAACCGATGGAAAAATCGGATTTTAGAGGTAAGAAGATATGAAGAAATTCAAAAAACAAATGATCAGGATACTCTCGCTGTGCAGCGCAACCTGTTTTGTACTGGGTGCGTGTGCGGAGAGTGCGAAAACTGCCCAAAACAACGTGTTAAACGAAGGCGCGGGTACATACACTGAAAAAACAAACGGTTCGATCAAGACCAATCAGGAAAATTTCTATGACGAAAACGTGATTTATCAGTTGCCCGACAGCGTTGCTTTGAACACGGATATTTCCGTCATCGTTACGATGAGTACAAAGTCTTTGGTTAAGACTTATTTAAGCACGGAAAAGGAAGATACGGTTTCCGATTTCATCAAATCGAAAGAGGGTAAAGAAACGTCTAAAGAAATTGAGACGGAACGCAAAAACCTGATTAAAAAGTTGAAAAAATCTGGGGTAGATTATACACTTGGCGAGCAGTACGACACCGTATTGAGCGGTTTTGAAATCACCATCAAAGCGAAAGATTTCGATACCGTAAGCGAGTTGTTTAAAAACGACGCGCAGTTGATCGTCGGCGAAGTATACGAACCTGCGATTACGGAAGTCGTTACCAACGAAGTAGACGTTTATGACACGGGTATTTTCACTGGTTTGGACGACTACAAGGGGGACGGCGTTGTCGTTGCGGTACTCGATACCGGTCTTGACTATACGCACTCTGCGTTCTTACCTGAAAATTTCCCTGAAATGGGTATTAAAGAGGACGTAGCGTTTGAGCTTGACGATATCAAAGGCATCTTGGCAGACAAGAAGATGGTTGCAGAAACGACTACTTCTGGGTTGACTGCAAACGACGTGTACTTGAACAAGAAAGTGCCTTATATGTATGACTACGCGGATAAAGATCCCGATGTAATGCCTATTAACTCCGAACACGGTACCCACGTTGCAGGTATTATCGCAGGTCAGGACAATACTATTACGGGTGTTGCTCCCAACGCGCAGCTTGCAATCATGAAAGTATTCTCCGATACGCAAACGGGCGCAAAGACCTCTTGGATCTTGGCGGCGCTGGAAGACTGCGTAAACCTCGGGGTAGACGTTATCAACATGTCGCTCGGTTCGGGTTGCGGTTTCGCAAGAGAATCGGACGACGACGTGAGCACGACTTACGATAAGACGATCAACCAAGTATACGATTCCGTTCGTGACGCAGGTATTTCCTTGATCGCGGCGGCAGGTAATGATTATACGTCTACGATGAACTCTGAAAAGAACGGTAGCTTGTCGTTGACCTCCAACCCTGACTTTGGTACGGTAGGTTCGCCTTCGACGTATGCGGCGGCTTTGTCCGTTGCATCGGTTGACGGTGTACAGACCCCGTATATCAAATACGGCGACGAAATCATCTACTTCAACGAAGCTTCCACTTCGGACGGGAAACCGAGAAACTTTGTAGATGGGTTGCTTAATAATTACGAAGCGCAGACGGGGATTAAGACCGACACCCAAGAATTCGAATATATCACCATTCCTGGTATTGGTCGTGAATCCGATTATATGTCGGATATTGACTATACTGGCAAAATTGTACTCGTTAAACGCGGAACCACGACGTTCGAAGAAAAGGTAAGAATCGCCTTAAAAGTTATGGGCGCAACGGGTATTATTATCTATAACAACGTATCGGGTATGATCTCGATGGCAGTCGGTGATAACGTAGGTCCCGTATGTTCGATCGCACAGGATGAAGGTGAAATGCTGGCGGCGAACCCCACGGGTACAATCGTGATCAGCCGTAACAACACGGCAGGGCCTTTCATGTCGGAGTTCTCTGGTTGGGGACCCACGTCCGACCTTCAAATCAAGCCTGAGATCACGGCGCACGGCGGTGAAATTTTGTCTGCAATGCCTGGTAACGGCTATGAAAGAATGTCTGGTACGTCCATGGCAGCGCCTAACCAAGCGGGTGCAACGGCGTTGATCCGTCAGTACGTAAGATACAGCGGACAATTCGGCGATAACTATGAAGAATTGACCACGAGCGAAGCTTGTGAAGTTACGGCAATCGTCAACCAGTTGATGATGTCTACAGCGGATATCTTAAGCAACAAAAACGGTTTGCCGTATGCAGTTAGAAAGCAGGGCGCAGGCCTTATCAATCTTCGAAAAGCAACCACGACGGAAGCGTATTTGACGACGTTCGATAAGACGGGTGCTTTGATGGATAAAGCGAAGATTGAACTTGGTGATGATAAGACGAAATCGGGCGCGTACACGATGGAGTTGGCTATCAACAACATCAGCGCATCGACGGTATCCTATAACGTAGATTCGATCATGCTCACGGAAGGCGTTGCAAAGACGTATACCGGTCACGACGAACAAACGGTTACGCAAGAGGGTTACATTTTGAATTCAACCACGACGGTAAAGGAAGTGGGCGGTGTAGCGGCAACCTCGAACACGGTCACCGTAGGCGCAAAACAAACGGTAAAGATTAAGGTCGAAATTGTGCTTTCCGCAGAGGATAAAGCATATTTGGACGAATCGTTTGCAAACGGTATGTACGTAGAAGGCTTTATCAAATTGGAAGCGCAAGGCGACACAAAGGTAAACTTGAGTGTGCCTGTGCTCGCATTCTACGGCGATTGGACGAAAGCGCCCATCTTCGACGAAGAATACTACGATACGCACAAAGACGAACTCAACGAAGGTTTGAATCACGAAGATAAAGTAATGGCGGACGCGTACGCAACGAGAGTACTCGGCGGCTTGTACAGCGACTATATCACCACACTCGGTACCTATTATTTCAAACAGGATCCGAAAGCGACGCCGATCGCGGCGAATAAAGAGCATATCGCCATTTCCAACCAGTACGACGATACGGATGAAGAAGACAAAGGTAACCTTTCAACGGTTAACTCGATCCATTCTATCTATGCAGGTTTGCTTAGAAACTGTAGAGAAGTGAATATTTCCATCGTGGAAGATTCGACTGGTGAAGAAGTCTTCTATCGCAGTGAAAAGAAAATGAGAAAATCTGCGTATCGCGGCGGCGGTATCGGCCCGTCTGCAATCGACGTAGAATTCTCTTCAATTGAACACAACCTTAAAAACAATACAAAATACACGGTTACGGTTACGGCGTATATTGATTACGGTGACAATGCCGATCAAAAGAACGAACGCAATACCTTTACGTTCCCTCTTTATATCGATTTCCAGGCACCTGCAGTCACCGACGTAAGATACCGTAGCGAATACGACAGAACGACGAAGAAAACCAAGCTTTTTGCAGATATCGACGTATACGATAACCATTATGCAATGGCAATGCAGCTCGGTCAAATCATCGAGGCGGACGAGAATTCTGAATATACGTATGAAATGGATACGTTTGGCAAGTATTTCACGCCGATCTATTCCTCGTACAATTCTACCTCGACAGTAACGGTTGAATTGACCGATTACGTGGATCGTCTGAAGAAGTCTGTCGGCTCTGCGTATGACGAAGAAGGCAAAAATCAAGTTGTATACAACAATAACTCGTTTATTGCGATTTGTTACGACTATGCAATGAACGCAGCTACCTACGAAATTCGTTTGCCCGATGAAATTCTCACCGCGGCATTCACGGAAGAGGAAATTCAGCTGACGGTAGGCAGAACGAAGGATCTTACCAGCATTATGTCTATATATCCTTCGGAAAGTTGGGTACAGACGTTGGATTTCGTATCGGAAAATCCTGCGATTGCAAGCGTTGTAAACAACGTTGTCGTTGGTAAAGGCGAAGGCGAAACGGTGATCAACGCCGTTAAGAAAGACGCAAACAACAACGAGAGAATCGTAGCGAGCATTCCTATCACCGTAGCACCTGGCAGCGGCTTTGGTTCTATGGAAGTAGTCAACAAATTTGAACTGACTGGGTACTACACGAACAAAGCGTATTACAGTGTATCGAGCGACGAAAGGGAAATCGGTGAAACGGATTCGACCAACGCGTTCGGTAAAGACGGCGCTATACTTTCGATGTATCCCTCGGAAAGCGTAACGATCGAATATACCTTGGATTCTTATTATCCTGACGAAACGAAAGTTGTGATGGAATCGATGAACGAGGATATTGCGATCATTCGCGAAATGAAAGACGAAGATGGCAACCCGCTCATTGATCCCAAGACAGGGGAAGTCAAACTGGAAATCGTTGCACAGGCAGAGGGCAGAACGGATATCAGTATTGACGTATATCAGTTTGTCGACGGCGAATGGGAAATGACGATGACGTCGGAATCTGTATCTATCGAGGTCAAAGATCCTTTCACAGTATCAGGTATGTACCTGATGAGTTATAAAGGGCTTGGCGGCGTAGTTGAAATTCCTTCGGATAGAGGTATCACGGCGATTTA
This sequence comes from Clostridiales bacterium, assembly GCA_015069365.1. Classification (GTDB taxonomy): domain Bacteria; phylum Bacillota; class Clostridia; order Christensenellales; family Borkfalkiaceae; genus Scatosoma. The sequence continues at coordinate 57,634 of SVIT01000002.1, forward strand.
TCAGTACGCGTTCTCTAATTACGAATACATTCCTAAAGACGAAAACGACGAAATCAACGAAGAAGATCCTTTCTATATCAAGCCCTGGTATATCGGTGAAGATACAATTACCAAGGTTATTATCCCTGAAGGTGTTACGGCAATCGAATCGTATGCATTTGCGAACTTGACCGCGCTTGAGGAAGTGGTACTTCCCAAATCCCTCGTGCGTATCGGTGTGGGCGCATTTACGGGTTGTGTCAAGCTCAAGAAGATCAATCTTGATTATGCGAAATTCATCAACGAAGAAGCGTTTAAGGATTGTCCTTTGACGTCGGTGAAATTGGATTCTGCAGTTTCCATCGGTAACTATACGTTCCAAAACACGAAGATTAGTGCGTTGACATTGCCTGTGTCGTCGCAATCGCTCGGTATCGGCGCGTTTGCAGACAACGCGGAATTGAGAACGCTTAACTTCGCAGCACCGAAGATGAAGATCGGTTCTTATGCGTTCTCAAACTGCCCGAATCTGAACAACGTAGTTATCAATGCTTCGGTTATTGCATCGTATGCGTTCTACGACTGCGTCAAGCTCGAAAACGTAACGATCGGTAAGGACGTAGCCGTTATCGGTGAATTCGCCTTCACGGGTACGAACGTATCGCAATTTAAGGTAGAAGACGGCGGTGTGATTTCGGTAGACGAAGAAAACAGCGCAAACCTTTTGAAAAATAACGAGCTTATTCTCGTTGCTCCTAAGGGCGCGACGATGGATTACGTGATCGGTAATAACGTAACCTCGATTGCAGCGGGTGCATTTGCTGGTAACACCAAGATTCAAAACGTTACCGCATTGGACGTAGAAGTTGTCGGTGAATATGCATTTGCAGAATGTTTGAACTTGAAATCGGTTAATATGCCCAAAGTAAAAACGGTAGGCAACTATGCGTTTGCAGGCACGTCGTTGACGGCAATGCCTGATTCGGAAGTGCTTACTGAGATCGGCGATTACGCGTTCGCAGGGACACTCTTGACAGAGGTTACCATTATGCCTGACGCAAACGTCGGTGCATACGCGTTCGGCGGATTCGTGGTTATGGAAAGCGGTCAAAGAGTAAACCGCTACACCACGGAAACGTTGGTGAAAGTTACCGTAGGTAACGGCGCGACAATCGGCGAAGGCGCGTTCAACGCTCCCATTTATATGGCGACGTATGAAAATATCGAAAGCTTGTACTACTATAAGCCGTACACCTATTATCTCCAGGATAAAGACGGCAACTATATTAGTGAAGACGGCGAAATCGTAGCAAACAAGGCAGATGCAAAACAATACACCTACTATACGTATGATTTCAGCAAAGCAGGCGCGGGCATTGCTCCGTCCATACTGAAAGAAGTATACATCGGTGAAGAAGTTACGATTGGAAGAAATTCCTTCTCTGGTAACGCAAAACTGCAAACGCTTGAATTTGGCAATGGTACGACGGTTGGCGATTACGCGTTCATGAACTCTGCGTTCTATGACGAAAACGTATTGCAAGAAGTTGACCTTTCCGGCGTTGTATCGATCGGGGAATATGCGTTCTCTGGTACGAGCTTGTACGATTATCAAGTAATCGAAACGGAATCGAAGACGGAAGAAGCTCCAAAAGAATTTATTGTAAACGCGTATAAATACGTGTACGTTCACGGTGAAGACGGCGAAGAAGGCGAGGAAAGAATCACTCATTATCAAACGACGAAGTTTGCGCCTATCTTCAAGAAAGCGGATGTTTCGGGTGCGACGTATATCGGTGAAGGTGCGTTTGCATACAACGAAAAGCTGGAAGAAGTAATCTTCAGCGAGCAGTTGGAAGAAATTCCCGCATATGCGTTTGCGCTTTGCTCCTCGCTTGCAAAAGCGGATTTAACGGCAAGCATCAAGACGGTTAACGAATATGCGTTCTATCTCACGGCGTTCAGCGGTGAAAGCGTAGATCTTAAAAACGTAGAAACGATTGGCGAAGCTGCGTTTGCAAGCAGTAAGATCACCAAGGTAACGTTTAAAGACGGCGCGACAATCGGCGAAAGCGCGTTTAAGGATTGTGAACTTCTTACGGGTGTTGACGTATCAAAGGTAAAAGAAATCGGTGCGGAAGCGTTCTATGGTACTTCGCTCACGTTTGCGGATTTGACGAGTGCTACGAAGGTTGGTGATTTTGCATTTGGCGAATCCAAGGTAACGGGCGTCAAACTTGGTTCGAACCTTGAAGATCTGGGCGAAAATCCTTTCTATGCTTGCGCGATTGAAACCTACGGCACAACCGAAGACGTTTACTTCAACAACGAAAAGTTAGAATCGAAACTTGTTGAAACGTATAACGTAAACGATAAAGTACTCGTTATCAACGGCGTACTGTATCAGAAGGTAAAAGCAGGTCTTGAACTGATCTCCTATCCTATGAACAAAGTAGGAAAGGCTTATGCAGTAGAAGAAGGCACGACGAGAATCACTGCAAGAGCGTTGGCAGGTTCGATGTTGGAAGACGTTACGTTCCCCACCACGTTGATGGCGGTTGGTGACAAAGCGTTGTACGATTGTAAGAACTTGTCTGTAGTAGTATTCAAGAGCTACTTTGCTCCTGTTTTGGAAGAGGACTATGATCAGTCGAGAATTTCCTACGACAACCTTGCAATGACGGGTCAGATCGGGGAATACGTAGGCCTTGGTATCGTGAAGTATTATATGTGGAATTCTACTTCGCATTATACGAACTTCTACTTCGGTGCAAACTTTGTAGACTTCATCGGTGATATTGACAAACACGTCGTTATGGTAAAACCTGCGAACGGAAGAAACTATAGCACGTTTATCTTCAGTCAGTATTTCAACACGGTCGTAGAGGGCAGCAATGCGGCGATGGAAGAAACCATTTCGGTTATTTCCTTGATCAATTCGTTGCCTGAAGAAATCAGCCTGAGCGACGAAGCTGCTATCTTGGCGGCGCGTGCGGCATACGATAAGATTATGACGCTCGAACAGAAATCGCTCGTTGGCAACTATAACAAACTTACGAGTGCGGAATCCACGCTTGAATATTTGAAATCTCGTGTGGAAACGCCTGATGACCCTGAAACACCTCCGGCTGAAACACCGGACGATCCTGAAACACCTCCCACCGAAGAGCCGAAAGACGGTAATACGGGGTATGTAATCGCAATCGTTGCATTGTCGGTTGCACTTGTAGGCGTAGCAGGATATTTCGTGTGCGATAAGTTCATCTTCTCGAAGAAAACTAAGAAAAACAACGAGAAGTCGGAAGAATAACAGTGTAAAAAAGAGGATTTTATGAAAAAGAAATTCGGATTGATTTCCGTGCTTGCTTGTCTGGGAATCGTTTGCCTTGCTGCAGGTTGCAGAGCTGACAACGAGCTGGAAGAATATCAACAAAAAGGTTACAATATTTCCGTCACGTATGATCCCAACGGCGGTTTGTTCACGGGGCGTACGGGGGTTTCGGTGATGGACTTATTCAATCCTTCAAAGAAAACGCCTGACGTAGACGGTAACGTACGTTTTCAATTGGTCGAACCTACCGATCCCAGCCGCCAAGCGGCTGGGTCGGAAGTGTCGCTGACAATGTCGGGACATTTCTTTGCAGGGTGGTATCATACCCGTCATCTTGTGAAAGACGGCGATGGAAATCCTGTCGACGCGTCGGGAAAAGTGCTGGAAGAAAAAGACGGAAAGTATTATTACCTCGGCACTAGCGACGTTGCTGTACCTGCGTATACCTACGAAGGGTACTGGGATTTCGAGAAAGACTTGATTTATTCCACGACGGAAGGCGCGCTTGATTGGGAATTTGAGGACGACCTTGTATACACCAACGACGACGGTATGTACAATCTTACGCTGTACGCTGGTTGGGTTCCCAATTATATGTTTGAATATTATTATCAGGAAGAAGGCGGATCGGATTGGACGCTTCTTAGCACCTCGACGTTTAACTACAAGGCGACGAACGCGGAAAATTCTGCAACGCACGACTGGGATACGATTTGGCTGCCTGATTGGAAGGACGGGGCGATGAATCATACGTTCCGTTATGAAAACAAGGAAATCTATGAGTTCCCGAAGATCGACGGATATACGTTCGATAAAGCATATACCGATCAAGAATGTACGCAGGAAATCACGGGGACCACGTTCACGCATACAGGTTCTTTAGACGTGGAACACGGCGTAGCGGTTAATCCCGTGCAGAAGATTTATATCGTTGCGAAGAAAGGGGATTATTATAAGATTTCTAAAGCGGAAGAGCTGAGCAATAATCCTAATCTGAAAGGTATTTATGAAATTACCGCTGATTTGGATTTCCAAAACGGAGCGATTAAATGGCCCGCAGCATTCACCGCAGGTGAATTCACTGGAAAATTCGTTTCCACGGCAGGCAACACTTTTAAGATTAAAAACGTAGTGGCAACGTTTGCGTCTACGCAGGCAACGGCAGGCGGCTTGTTCGGCAAGATCGGCGCGAGTGCAGTTGTGGAGAACGTAGTGTTTGAAAACGCAACGTTGAACCTGAACGGCGTATTCTATTCCAAGTCAGGCTTAGACGACGTTAATTACGGATTGTTTGCAGGCTGGATTGATGACAATGCTGCAATCGCGAACATCACGATCGGCGGCGCGATCCGTATCGGCGCGGCAAGCACTTGGAGAGACACCTATCGGTTGAGCCTTAGCGCAAACGGAAACGTGGATGGTCTTACGAAAACCGCGGTAAAGATATACGTCTACGGCGAATATCTTTGGGAAGAAGACGGCGTTGAATACTACGACTATGCAGTAGACGAATCGACGGTAGTGGTAGAAAACGGCTACGTAAATTTTGCGTTGGTACCCAACTTGGATGCGGGTGAAAAGACGCAGGCGGAGTTCTATAAAGGCGAATATTAAAAAATATATATAAACGGAGGCAGTAAAATGAACAAGAAGAAGATCACCAGATTTTTCAACGTATTGCTGAGCGTGTTCATGTCCAGTTCCATTGTACTGGCAAGCGGATGTAGCGACGATAGTGATTCGAGCAGCGGCAACAATCCTGGTGGCAACACGACGAAAAAAGACAGTATCGTAATTATGACGGAAGAATTGAGCGGTTTGTTCAACCCGTTCTATGCAACTTCGGGTGCGGATATGGACGTTGTCGGCATGACGCAGATCGGCATGCTTGCTACGGATAGAGACGGTAACCCCGTTGCAGGTGAAGAGGAATCGACGGTTGTTCTTGATTTCGATTACGAAATTCAGAACGAAAACACGAACAACGCAAAGACGGTATATACGTTTGTCCTTAAAAACGGTTTGAAGTTCTCCGACGGCAAACCTTTGACGATGAATGACGTTATGTTCAACATCTACGAATATCTCGATCCCGTATACACTGGTTCTTCCACTATGTACTCTATCGATATCGACGGTTTGTACGAATATAGATATCAGACGGAAAAGAGCGATCTTACCGACGCTAGCGAAGATATCTCCAAGAACGCGGCAACCTATGCAAACAACAGAATCCGCGAACTTAGACGTATTTACGAAACGGAAGGTAAAAAGAACACGGGTAGCGATTCTGCATTTAGCGCTACTGAAGAACAGATGAAAGCGGCGATTGCTGCAGTAACCAGCGTATCTTCCGGTTACAAGAGAGCTGTATCTGCAGAAACGCTTACGCTTGAAGAATACAAGGCGAAGTTGGCGGAAGATTATCAGTTCACCCTTGATACGTTCAAGAAAGAATTGCAGGCAGACTTCAAGGCTGCAAAAGAATCTTTTGACGTAACGACCGCGCCTTATAACGAATGGAAAGATTTGCTTGAAAACGACGTATTCAAGTTCTTCCTCTATGAAGGCCGTATCACGCCTAAATATGAGAAAGAAGAAGGTTCGGAAAGAGATAACAAGCTGAAGATCTTGGATTTCTACAATAAAGATCTTGCAAACAAGTACACTGAAGAAACGGCGATCGATCTTATCTATAGAGATACGATTAAAACGGAATTTGACAGAGTACTTACGCAGTGGGGTACGGCAGGTACGCTCCTTACGCAATATACGGCAGACGCAACCTCCATCCTTTTGCATAAGCAGGTTGGTTCCAACGGTATGGCATTCCCCTATATCAGAGGTGTAAAATCGCTTGGTCAACCCTATAACAATTCGGGTGAAGCGGCTCGTACCAAGGTTACGGTAAACGGTAAAGAATATAAAGTTGCAAACGAATACAATGCAGACGGTACGGTTAAGAACGAAAACGAATATGCAGTTCTTGAAATCACGGTAAACGGTACCGATCCGAAAGCTATTTACAACTTCGGTTTCACCGTTGCTCCCGCACACTACTATACGGCAGACGAGGCTAATCCCAACGGTAGAGTAGTAGATATCGAAAATTGCAAATTCGGTGTAGAATGGTCGGACAGCACCTTCCAGAGCAAGACCATTCAATCTCAAAAACACGTAGAAGTTCCCGTGGGCGCAGGTCCTTTCATGGCAACCGACGACGATAATAATACCAATCCCGCAGGTAACAAGTTCTGGAACAGTAACATCGTATATTACAAGAGAAACGATCACTTCATGTTCCCTGTAAAAGCGGCGAAGCTTCGTTTGCAAGTAGTTAGTTCAACGAATGCGCTCGACAAGCTTGAAAAGGGTGAAGTTGACTACGTAACCCCTCAGTTCACGAAAGAAAACTCGAAGAAATTGAACGCAATGGAATCGAAAGGCTTTAAGGCTCTTGATTCTTGGCAGCTCGGTTACGGTTATATCGGTATCAACGCAGGTAAGGTAGAAAACGTATGGATTCGCCGTGCAATTATGGCGGCAATGCAGACGGAGCTTGCTTGCGACTACTATGAACCCAACACCTGTCAGCAGATTGACTGGCCTATGTCTTTGGTAAGCTGGGGCTATCCTAGAGAACAAGACGGTGAAACGCCGAAGGGAAGTCCTGTTGCTTGGACGCAATGGACTGGCGTAGAAGCTGCGAAGACTAAGATTAATCAGTACGTTGCAAATGCGGCGCAGGAACTCGGCGGAACGCCTAACTTGAAGTACACCTTCACGATTGCAGGCGCATCCATCACTGAACACCCCACGTATGCAGTATTTAAGCAGGCGGCGGAAATCCTCAACTCTTGCGGTTGGGACGTAGAAGTAAAAGCTGACTCTCAGGCACTTACCAAGCTTTCGACCGGTGCTTTGCAAGTTTGGGCAGCGGCTTGGGGTTCAACCATCGATCCCGATATGTATCAGGTATATCACAAAGATTCTAAGGCAACCTCCGTATATGCATGGGGTTACCGTGAAATCAAGGCGGATACGACCAAGTATTCTTATGAATACGATCTTATCAGCAAAGAATTGAGCCCGTTGATCGACGATGCACGCTCAATCATGGATCAGGCAACGAGAAAGCCTATGTACGAACAGGCAATGAAGCACGTGTTGAACTTGGCTATCGAAATGCCCGTATATCAGAGAAAGACGTTGTATGCTTACAATCAGAACACGTTGAAAGGCTTGAACGACAACGTTAACCCTTACTCTTCGCCTCTTGAAAAGCTTTGGGAACTCGAACTCGTCGCATAAAATCTACTATTACGAAGTCCGCTGGCGCGGCGCGGTGAACAACCGCTCCGCGCTGACGGCGAAAAAAATCATTATTTGGTGTAAAAATGGTTAAATATATTCTGAAAAGATTAGGCGCTTCCATATTGATTTTGTTGGGCGTATCGTTGATTTTGTATGCATTACTTCGTTGTATGCCTACCGACTACGTTGAACAAAAGATTCTTGCATTGACTACAGGCGGTGCAGAAGTGCAAGACGATATGAAAAAGAAGCTGTACGAAGCGTATGGTTTGGACGGTACGATTTTACAAGGGTACTGGAAATGGCTCACGAACATTGCTAATTTGGATTTCGGGACGAGCTTTATTTCCGGCCGTGAAGTATTGTCTGAAATTTTCAGCGCGGACAGATTGGGTACTTCTTTCGTTGTTGCAGCGATTGCAACTGTGTTCGAATTTTTGATCGCAATCCCTCTTGGGATTACGGCTGCAACCCATCAGTATTCTTTCCGCGATTATTTGGTAACCGTACTTGTACTTATCGGTATTTCGTTGCCATCATTCTTCTTTGGGCAGATGCTCAAGGGGATCTTCGCGCTCAAGCTCGAATGGCTCCCCGTTTCTGGTTTGAAAGACGCAGGTATTACTTATGCAAGCGCAGGCGAGGCGTTTATTGATTATCTTCGCCATATGTGTTTGCCAGTTATGACCGTCGTCATTTTGAGTATCGGCGGAAGAATGAGAATGACAAGAACGAACATGCTTGAGGTACTCAATTCCGATTACATTCGTACGGCGCGCGCGAAAGGCTTAAGAGAAGGAAAAGTCATCTATAAACATGCATTCCGTAACACGATGATTCCCATCGTAACCGGGCTTGCTGGTTTGATTCCTTCCCTTTTCTCGGGTGCAATGATTACCGAGTCTGTATTCGACTTGCCCGGTATCGGTAGCTATGCCTTAAAGGCAATGAGGCAAGGGGACATTCCCGTCATTATGACGTATAACATGTTCCTTGCCGTACTTTCGGTTTTGGGTGTATTGATGGCAGACTTGATGTACGGCATCGTCGACCCGCGCGTTAAGCTTTCATAAAGGAGTGTTGTTATGGAAGACAAGAAAGAATTAGAAAATCTCACTGAATCCGTTGAAACGGAAGAGGTGCTTGCGATAGAAGCGGATACGGAAACTCCCTTAGATAAGAATATCAAGTTGATGTCCCCTACGAGAATGATTTTGAGAAGATTTTTCCGCTCAAAGCTTTCCGTTGTAGGATTGATCATGTTGGCTTCGCTGTTCTTATTCTGTTGGTTGGGGCCCGTCTTTTATCATCAATGGACAGAAACGGAATCCGACCGTAGCGGCGCAGCTGAATATTCCGTACAAGAAGTACGCGATGAAGTAACGGGCGAAATTCTGTTCGTGCAAATGATTGTTACCGATACTGGTGTAAACATGCTTGCAGGGCCTTCTGCGGATCACTTACTCGGTACGGACGAACAAGGTATGGATATCTTCACCAGATTGATGTACGGTGGCAGACTGTCGTTGACGATTAGTTTCTTGGCGGTATTTTTAACGTCGGCGTTAGGGATTATTTTAGGCGGTGTCGCAGGGTATTACGGCGGCATAGTGGATAACATTATCATGCGTCTTTGC
>SVIT01000003.1 GCA_015069365.1 Clostridiales bacterium
AAGACCGTTTTCGACAATGCAGGCGTACAGCACCAGCCGTTCTTTAACCGTTCGGATATGCGAAGCGGTTCTACCCTCGGCGGAGCGAGCTTGCGGCACGTTAGTATCATGGGCGCGGATATCGGTCTTGCACAGCTTGCAATGCATTCCGCATGCGAATCCTGCGCGTTGGAAGATTATGAAACTATGGTCAACGGTATCACCGCTTTTTACGGCGCTACCTTTAGAAAAACAGAAGACGGCATCACAGTCGATTGATACGGATAACACTGAAAACAGCCCTGCTTTTGCAGGGCTGTTTTTTAATTCGTTGCGTACCTGGGTACGCCTAATCCTTATTTAATGAATGCACGGAATGCAAGGTAGTTTTCATAAACGTCCGCTTTGGAAACCACCTCGTATGGGGAATGCATCGAGATGACGGGCACGCCGATATCAATCGTATCAATGTTCATTTTTGCGATATATTTCGCAACCGTACCGCCGCCGCCAACGTCTACCTTACCCATTTCGCCAGTCTGCCAAATAACGCCATTGTCATTGAACAGCTTACGCAAGTAGCCGACAAATTCTGCATTTGCATCGTTTGAACCGCTCTTACCCCTCGCGCCAGTGAACTTGGTAATCCCTGCACCGTGGGAAATGTATGCAGAGTTCAATTTTTCGCATACTTCGGGATAGTTGGGATCGTAGCCAGCGTTTACGTCAGCGGAAAGGCACATCGAATGCGCGCGTACCGCCGCCGAAGAAACGCCTGCCGAAGCAGCAATCTCGTCGATAAGGTCGGTGAAGATTGCGCACTGCATACCAGTCGTCCCCTCGCTGCCGATCTCTTCCTTGTCGGCAAGAATAACCATGACCGTTCTTTCATCGGAAGGCTCGTCGAACAAAGCGGTGTACGCAGGATAGGAGCATACTCTGTCATCGTGACCGTAAGCACCGATCAGCGCGCGGTCAAAACCAATATCCTTTGCGTTGAATGCAGGAACAAGCGAGAGTTCTGCACTGAGGAAATCTGCCTCTTCCATGCCGTATTTTTCTTTTAAAATTCTCAAGAGGTTTTCCTTTACCGTCTTGTCTTTATCGTTTTCCGCAGCCGTGTAAGGCACGTTACCGAACCAAATATTAAGATCCTCGCCGCCGATTGCTTCTCCCAAAGGTTTTGCATTCTGCTTTGCCGCAAGGTGGGGAAGAAGATCGCTGATGTAGAATACGGGATCGTTTGCTTCGTCGCCGATCTTCACGTCTAAAGACGTGCCGTTGGCAAGCACTACCGTACCGTGCAACGCAAGAGGAATCGCCGCCCACTGGTATTTGCGGATACCGCCGTAGTAATGCGTCTTCCCGAACGCAATCCCCTCCGTTTCATACAAAGGCACCTGCTTTAAGTCAATTCTGGGGCTGTCGATGTGGGAAGCGATAATACGAATACCGTCTTTCGCAACGTCACCCTTACCGATACGGATAAGATAAATATTCTTACCGCGGTTATTGTAGTATACTTTGTCGCCTGCCTTTAACTTCATACCGAATTCAAAAGGCTTATAACCCTGCGCTTTCGCAGCTTCTTCAACGTATTGACAAACTTCGCGTTCAGTTTTTCCTGCGTCAAGGAAAGTCTTGTAACCCTCAGCATAATCGAAGATTTCTTTCATCATCTTCTCGTCTGCTACTTCGTATACGTTTGTTCTTTTGTATGCAAGTTCACTCATGTTTATATCTCCTTATATCTTCTTTCTTTCGTGAAAGTTCATTTTCTTTTTTAATGCAAGAACCCTTTGATGATATGTTCTTCCGCTTCCTTTTCCGTAAGCCCAAGCGTCATCAGCTTTGTGAGCTGTTCGCCTGCAATCTTACCGATCGCTGCCTCGTGGATAAGTTCCGCGTCGATATGATTTGCCGAAAGGCAGGGCGCAGCCGTTACCGACGCGCTGTCCATAATGATTGCGTCACATTCCGTATGGCCATGGCAGGGCGCGTTGCCATTCATTGTGGAGACAAAATTCTGCACCGACTGCTCCGCAGCGACAGATCTGGACATAATATCCGCGCGACAACCCTCGCCGTTCATATCTACCACAAAATCGGTATCCGCTCTCTGCGTGCCGTGGGTGTACAGCTTTTCCTTAACGATAAAGTTCGCGCCGCTCTTCATATCCGCTCTGGTGATACGCTTCGTGGAGTCGATCCCCTTAATCTGGGTCGTCTCCATTTCCATATACGCATTTTCATCCAAATGCACCACCGTTTCGGGATTCATCACGTTTTTACCGTTGCCGTCCCCCTCGCCGTAATGCTTTTCCACATATTTTATTTTTGCGTTTTTCCCTACGTAAAAGGTGTGTACGCCGTCGTGGCGGGAAGTCATATCCACACCGCCGCAATTATGAATACCGCAGCCCGCGACAATCACTACGTCTGCATTTTCCCCGATATAAAAATCGTTGTACACCACTTCTTGCAAACCTGCTTTGCTGATAATAACGGGAATATGCACGCTCTCGTTTTTCGTACCAGGCTTGATAAAAATATCAATCCCCGATTTTCCGTCCGTTTTGGAAACAATGTCTATATTCGCCGTTGTGTTTCTGCCAAGCGATTCTCCGTTGCCTCGGATATTGAACGCACCCTCGGGGGTTCCGTGTAAATCTGCTATCTGCAATAAGAGATCTTTTTGAATTGAATCCATACCTGCCCCCTCCTTACAGTTTATCCGTCAACGCTTTGCAGGTATCAGAACGCAACAGCTCGGGAAGAATTTTCGCCTTTTCCCCAACGTTTTGTATCTGACCGTTTGCCAACACCACGATCTTGTCTGCAATATTCAAAATGCGTTCTTGGTGGGAAATGATCAAAATATTCCCCTTGGTCTTTTCATGCATCTTTTCAAATACGCGGATCAAATTGTTAAAGCTCCAAAGGTCGATCCCTGCCTCAGGTTCGTCGAAGATGGAGAGTTTTGTCCCGCGCGCCAAAATCGTAGCAATCTCGATGCGTTTTAACTCGCCCCCAGAAAGCGACGCGTTCACCTCACGGTCGATATAATCCCTCGCGCACATGCCCACCTCGGAAAGATACGCGCACGCATCCGAAACCTTTATATTCTTCCCCGCCGCGATGTTGATCAAATCGCGCACGGTCAAACCCTTAAAACGAACGGGCTGTTGAAAGGCATAGGATATCCCTTTTTGCGCACGCTCTGTAATCGACAGCTCGGTAATGTCCTCACCGTCAAAATAAATCCTGCCCTCCGTAGGCGTTACAATCCCCGCAATCACTTTCGCCAAGGTGGATTTTCCGCCGCCGTTGGGACCGGTGAACGCCACAAAACGCTCGTCCAAGGTCAAATTAATATCTTTTAAAATCTGTTTTTCACCTAACTCGTCTTTTACACGGTAGCCGATATTTTTCAGTTCTAACATAGTTCCTCTTTCGAAAATTTTTCTCTCCTAATATTTATACCGCAATTTTTTCAATCTTAAACGCAAACCATAGGTTTGTTTATTGATAGACGACCGCGCCCGTCCCCGTCAAAGAATAATCGGCGGTACGGTCATAAAGATAACCGCCCTCTACAAAATAAATTCTTAAATCCGCAAGAGTCCTTTCGCTCCATTTCAAAAGCGTGGCAGGCAACTGCGTCGGCAAGGCATACTGACCATCGATCGTTCCGCGGATATGATAAGCAACGCAGACGTCACATTCTCCCATTACGGAAAATTGCGGATATTCCTCTGCAGAATTAAAATTGACGTATACCCCGACCTCAACCACAGTTTCTTCCCCTTTCAGGAAAGAACCAACCGTCAAAGCTTGCTTTCCATCCAACCAAATCGAACCGCCAAAGCCTTTCACTGTGCCGATTGTGCCGCCGTTTTTCAATGTTAAACCCCATTCTCCGCCACACAGCTTGACTGCGGATACGTTCAGTTTCGTTGCCGCGGTCATATAGGACGTAGCCACCGTCAATGAAGATTCTGCATCGCCCACTACACCGTTTTGCACATTTAAATCCACCCAAAATCCCGTTGTGCACAGATCGTGACCGTTCAAATTCACGTCCAGCGCATCCAAAGAAACATCCTCTAATACCACGTTACTCTTCAGCGTCAGAGAACCGTTGGCAGTAAGCTTCGGTAAAATATATCCCTCGCCAAGCACCGCTTTCTTTGCCGAAATAATCAAGTCTTTCACCGCGGGCAAACTGTTGGAAATATACGCGCCTACAGGGTATACGACAAGGCCCTTTCCCAACGTTACGTTAGTGTCGGGATAGAGTTTCATCTCGTACCTGCCCTGCCCGTTTACCATTTTTGCAAACGCTGCTTCGGGCGAAGAAACCATTTCCGTTTCCCCTAACTCCTCTCCGTAAGCCACGGGAATTAACCGTGCGGAAGAAAGCGTAGGTAAAGGGTACTGATATTCCATCCCCTCACCGCCGAGCGTAGGAAGATGGCTAATTGTTGTCGCACTTACGTCTAAGCCAAACCATTCTCGAGTAATAAGACCTGCATTGCTCGTCTCAAACCCATCGTCCCAAGTAACGTCCACCAAATGCCATGCACTGTCAAGGTACAGATAATTCCACGCGTGCGCCTGCGCACCGTTTTGATTGACACCTTGTCCATCAACGACAATACACTCCAGCCCAAAAAGCCCGCAAAGATACGCATACGATTTTGCATACGTTTCGCACACCCCTTGGCCGTAGACTGTCCCGATGATATTATGCGCCCAAACCGCATCTTCAGGCGTCACGCCGTCTTCCTCGTAGGCATAGGTTACTTGATTTACCAAATAATCGTGGATCGTCAGCGCGCGCTCCGTCATACTCATTTTCCCATTCAGGTATTCGTCGCATTCCATTGCCATTTCTTGCACATTTTCGGTCAAAGCCTTTCTGCTTTGTCCTTGCGTATACGCTTCGTCTGCGCACATATAGAAAGACACCGCCTGGCGATCTCCTACGTATGAAGTACTTGCAGCCTGTGCCAGCCAGAAAAACTCTGGATAGTCTTGCTTGAACGTCTTGTAGACAGAAGCTACCTCCTCGACACTAAGCGTATAATCAGTACAATCCAATTCCGCAATCAAACGTCTTCCGTCCGTCAATGTAATATCTTGTTCGGATATGGAAAATGTTACAGCCGCATGATGCATATCCTCGTAAAGACTGCACAGCGCAACGGCATTTGTCTCCCCCTTAAACGCTTGATAACCGTATCTTGTCTCAACGGCTTTGGGAGCAAAATCCAAAGCAACCACTCTGCCCAAGTCCTCCCAAGTACCATCTGAATAATAGACGATCTTGTGTCCCAAGACATCTGTTTCTTCACTTACCACCGTCTTCTCGGGATTAACCTCCCCAGTCGGGGGCAAAGGCGGATCTTCTTGCGTGGGCGGTGTTATTGTACCGCCCTCATTGTCAGACGGTACATCCGTTCCCCCTTGATTGTTGGAAGAATCCGTTTCCTCATCGCCGCCAGAGGACGTTTTGTCCTCTTCCGAATCTCCCGTGCTGGAAGAGCTAGAATTTTCTTCTTTCGACGTTTCGTCATAAGAAGACGAGGAAGAATCGCCCAAACTGCTTTGCGTTCCGCCGTTTTGAGGCACACCGCCACACGCAGTCCCTCCAAGCACCGCCAACGATAACAATAAACATATCCAACTTTTTAAGACGTTTTTTCTTTTGAACATAAGGAATCCTCCTTACAATACTTCCATCAAACCGCCGTAAACCTTTAACCATTTCCGACGCTCTTTCCAGTCGGGAATATACCGTTCCACTTCTGCCCAAAAACGTTTTGAATGGTTTTTATGTTTGGTATGCGCCAGTTCATGTACAGCGACGTATTCAATTACTTCTTTCGGTGCGTAAATCAAGCGGAAAGAATACCGTATCGCATTCTCTGCCGAACAAATCCCCCAGTGCGTTTTCGCGCTGTTGACAGAAACCGATTGATAGCTTGCGTTCATCTTTTCCGCCTGCTCTTTTGTAACCTTAGTAAGGATACGTTTTGCATTCTCTTTTAGCCAATGCACCAGCCTCTCTTTCGGGTTTTTATCGGGCAGAAAGATATCCCCCGTTTCCGCTTCATAAACTACTCTTGCGGTATCCGTAACGAAAATTTTACACGGTTTTCCAAGCAAAATCAGCGTGTATCCGTGTAGGTTCTCCGCAGGTAATCGAATACCTGCCCCCTCCCTTTCCGCTTTTTTGCGTAAAATCCAAGGCTCTTTTTCTTGTAAAAACGAAAAAATCCGCTCCTGCGCGCAAGCATAAGGCGCGCGCACGATTAAACGGCCGAACGAGTCGATCGTAATCGCCAACGTCTTACGACGGGAACGGATAATTTCATCGGGTTGTATCATACGTTATTCTTCATAGCCTCTGGGATTGCCGCTCTGCCATTTCCATTGCGAAGCGCACATTTCCTCAATCCCGTTTTTCGCCGTCCAGTGCAATTCTTTTGCAGCTTTATCGGGCGCAGCGTAGCAGGTTGCGATATCGCCGGGACGACGTTCGCAGATTTTATAAGGCAACGTCTTTCCACAAGCCTTTTCAAACGCATGGATCATATCCAGCACGCTATAACCATGCCCCGTCCCCAAATTGTAGATATGCACGCCGCTATTATTGCAATTTTCAATCGCAGCAATATGTCCCAAAGCCAAATCAACTACGTGAATATAATCGCGCACGCCCGTTCCGTCAGGGGTGTCGTAATCGTTCCCAAAAACGTTGATGCACGCCAGTTTCCCGCTAGCAACCTGCGCAACGTAAGGCATCAGATTGTTGGGGATACCTTTAGGATCTTCCCCGATCAAACCGCTCTCGTGCGCACCGACGGGATTGAAATAACGGAGAAGAATGACGTTCCATTCGTTATCCGCTTTATACAGATCCTGCATAATCATTTCCATCATCAGCTTGGTGCTGCCATAAGGGTTCGTCGTCGAGAGACGGCAATTTTCGTCCAACGGCAAACGTTCGGGATCTCCGTATACCGTCGCAGACGAGGAGAAAATGACTTTCTTCACGTTATGTCTGTTCATGACCTGCAACAGCGTTACCGTACCGCTGATGTTGTTTTCATAGTATTTTAAAGGCAACTTACAGCTCTCGCCCACCGCCTTAAACGCCGCAAAATGAATGACAGCGTCAAACTTATGCGAGGAAAATACCTTATCCATCGCCTGCTCGTCACGAATATCCGCCTCGTAGAACGTAACCTCTTTACCCGTGATTTTCTGCACGCGACGAAGACTCTCGAAACTAGAGTTGCTGAAATTGTCCACAACGACTACTTCGTAGTTTTTGTTCAAAAGTTCTAATACGGTATGCGAACCGATATAGCCGCAGCCGCCGGTAACTAAAATCGTTGCCATAATCCACCTCTCTTCATTTTTAGCCCGCTATACGCGGGCTGTAATCGTCTATAATTATACTATGCCGAAAAATTTTCGCAAGCGAAAATCTTTCCCTCTTTTTTGCGATTCTTTCACGCTCGAAAGCCAAGAGCTTTGCACGGAGTAATGAGGGCTTATTCTTCCTCAGCTTCTTCTAACAGCTTTTTACAACGCACCTTCAATACCTTTTTCTTAGTCGCTTTGACAATCTTGATCTCAATATTGTTCATGCGAACCGTTTCCCCGATAGGCGGGATTTGACCGTACGTTTCCGTCACCCAGCCGCCGATAGTATTCGATTCGTATTCCTCGTCGTCCATCTCCGTTTCATACAACTCGAAAAATTCATCCAACGAACATCTTCCGTCCATCCAGTACTCATCGTCGGAAATTTTTCCGTAGTAAACCTCTTCCTCGTCGTGTTCATCCCAGATCTCACCGACAAGCTCTTCCAAAATATCTTCTAAAGTAACGATACCGACCAGACCGCCGTACTCGTCCGAAACCGCCGCCATGTGGATTTTTTGCTTTTGCAACTGTTTCAGCAGCGCGGAAATGCGGGTGTGCTCGGTCGTGAACACGATATCTTGTACCAAATGCCCGATCTCCTTTTCACCGTTGACGTAACCCGCGAAGAAATCCCTTTCATGGATCAGGCCGATCACGTTATCAATCGTGTCTTTGTAGACAGGCAAACGGGAGTAGCCCGTTTTTTGGAACACTTCCCTGATCTCTTCCATCGTGGAGTCCTCATCCACCGCATGAACGTCCACGCGCGGAACAAGAATATCTTCCACTTTTAAATCGTCAAATTCGAGAGCGGAACGCACAAGCTCCGATTCGTCCTCTTTTAACGTACCGCTTTCCTCCGCTTCTTCAACGAGCGAAAGCAGTTCTTCATCCGTTACCGTTTCATCTTTCTTTAACTTGAACAGCTTGGCAAAGCCCGCCTTGTAAAGATCGAAAATCTTGCAAAGAGGGAAGAGTATCCAGTAAAAAAGCTGCATCAAGGGATAGAATAAGAAACATGTTTTTTCAGGATAAACACTCGCCAAATATTTGGGGGTGATTTCACCGAAAAGCAGTACCACGACCGTCAAAACCGCCGTCGAAACAGTGGTTGCAACGTCGGGATTTGCAATAAGTTTCGCAAACAAAATCGTGCTCAAGGCAGACGCTGTCAAATTAACAACGTTGTTCCCGACCAAAATAGCCGTGACAAGTTTGTCATATTTTTCGTCTGCAAATTGATAGATTGCTTTTGCGTTTTTCTTACCCTGCGAAGCAAGCGTCTTTAACTTAATTTTGTTGGCGCAGGAAAACGCAGTTTCCGTTCCCGAGAAAAACCCGGAGAGAAGTACCAGCACGATTATCGCGATAGTTAGGGGTACCATAGTAGTTGTTGAATATCCTCCAAAAAAATAAAAATTTTTCGAGCGATTGCGCTCATGTATTATTATAATACATTTTTTCACGTTTTGTCAAGATTCATAAAGGGCGATTTACGCTATTTTTCTATATTTTCACCATTTTTCGTATTTTTTCGTAAAAATACGGAGAAAAAGGACTCTATCCGTATAACAGAAAACCGCCCTTATCATCTAAGAGCGGTCTTTGTATCAATCTCACGTCCTTTTTTCTCGTTTTTGTCCATAATCCCCCTCTTTTCTCTAGGTGATTTACTGGCAAAATGACAGGCGACAAAATGACCCTTTTCCACCTCTACGATGGGGGCAGGTACGCGACTACACTCCTCTTTCGACATCGGACAGCGGGTATGGAAAGGACAGCCCGAGGGCGGAGAAACGGGACTGGGAATTTGCCCCTCTAACAGTATCCGCTCTTTTTTCTTTCCGTCCGTCGTGGGAATTGCGCTGAGCAAAGCGATCGTATACGGATGACGAGGATTATCAAACACCTCGGCAGCACCGCCCGATTCCACGATATGACCAAGATACATCACCCCAATCCTATCCGAAATATACCTTACCACCGAAAGATCGTGCGAGATAAAAAGATACGTCAGTTTCTCCTTTTCTTTTAGATCGGACAAAAGATTGAGTATCTGCGATTGAATGGATACGTCCAGAGCGGAAACACACTCGTCGCAAACAACGAACTTCGGCCGAACGGCAAGGGCACGCGCAATACATATCCTCTGTCGTTGCCCGCCCGAAAATTGATGCGGATACCGATACAGCATATCTGCGCGCAATCCGCAATCTTCCATCACTTTCAAAACGTACGCGCGCATCTCTTCCGACCCCTGCCGAAAGTATCCGTGGGTCGCTACCCCTTCTTCTATCAACTGCCCCACCGTCTTTCTTGGATTAAGGGAAGAGTACGGGTCTTGGAAAATAATCTGCAAGTCCTTGCGAAGACGGCGCATTTCAGGGGGTGTTAGTCGCGTTAAATCAATACCTGCCCCCTTCGTTTCCGCCTTTTTTGTATATTCGGGAGCAAACTCTTCCACAGTTCTCCCATAATATATCACTTTCCCCGAGGTCGGTTTTTGAAGCTGTAATACCGTACGTCCAAAGGTAGATTTCCCCGAACCGCTCTCTCCCACCAACCCGAACGTCTCCCCCCGATATATATCCAAGGTGATTTCTTCATTCGCCCGAAGATACGTCCTTTCTCTTTGAAAAAGAGAACGTTTGGGCATGGGGAAGTATTTTTTAAGTCGAACAGCCGACAACAAGGCGTCTGTGTCTTTCACTGTTTCTCTCCTCCTTTTCGGGATAAAAACACCGCACGAAATGCTCCGTTCCTACCTCAAATAAGTCAGGCATTTCCGCGATACATTTTTCCGTTCGGTACTTACACCTAGGCGCAAACCTACATCCTGACGGTATCTCAAACGGCGAGGGCACGTTGCCTGGAATACTATCCAATCTCCGCCCCACTTTTTTCCCATCGGGAGAAGAGGCGAGCAGCCCCTCCGTGTATGGATGACTGTATCCTAAGTCTTGAAAAACGACGGGGGCAGGTGCGAGTTCAACCGCC
This sequence comes from Clostridiales bacterium, assembly GCA_015069365.1. Classification (GTDB taxonomy): domain Bacteria; phylum Bacillota; class Clostridia; order Christensenellales; family Borkfalkiaceae; genus Scatosoma. Next base: position 10,417 of record SVIT01000003.1, read on the forward strand.
TGACCGCAGTACATCACCGCCACGCTGTCCGCCACTTCGTTTACCACGCCAAGATCGTGCGTGATAAACAAAATCGCCGTCTTATTCTCCTTTTGCAGATTAGTCATTAGGCGTAATATCTGCGCCTGAATGGTCACGTCGAGAGCGGTTGTCGGTTCGTCCGCAATCAATAGTTTCGGTCGGCAAGCAAGCGCCATCGCAATCATCACCCTTTGCCGCATTCCCCCAGAAAGTCGGTGCGCGTATTCTTTCATTACGCCCTGCGCGTTGGGGATTTGCACCGACTGCAACATTTTCAACGCCTCGTCATAGCTTTCTTTCTTCGACATATTCCTATGGATTAAAAAGGGCTCGGCGACCTGTCTGCCGATCGTGAATACGGGGTTCAGCGCCGTCATCGGTTCTTGGAAGATCATGGATATACGATCCCCGCGTATCTCATACATTTTCTCTAAGGGCACTTTCGCAAGATCCGTCCGCTCCCCATTTTCCTCAAACCAAATCCGCCCATCCTCGATATATCCGTTTTCATCGAGCAAGCGGAGTATACTCATTGCGGTGACTGACTTTCCCGAACCGCTTTCTCCGACAATCGCCAACGTCTTCCCCTCTTCCACAGTAAAAGAAACTCCGTCCACGGCGCGCACCACGCCTTTTCTGGTACGAAAGCTCACCCGTAAATCATCAACCTCTAACAGCGACACGGCTATTCCCCCTTTCCTTTTGGATCTAATGCGTCGCGCAACGCGTCGCCGATCACGTTAATACAAATGACTGCCACCGACAAAAATAACGCAGGGAACAGCCATTGCCACCAGTAATTTTGTATCACCGTGCTGTTGTTACTGCCAGTGAGCATATTTCCCCAAGTCGGTTGCGGAGGTTGCACGCCAAAGCCCAAATAGGACAAGGACGATTCGGTTAAAAGACAGCCAGCAAAATCCAACGTCATGCTGACAAACAGTACTGATACCACGTTTGGCAGGACGTGGCGAAAGGCAATTTTCCGTTCTTTTACCCCCATCGCGCGCGCCGCGATAACGAACTCTTTTTCCCGTTCGGCGAGTACCTGCCCCCTAATCATACGCGCAAGTCCCGTCCAAGACAGCGCCCCCAAGATCAACATGATGATGAATATCCTCATGGTTTCCGTGACGTTATAATTCTTAATAATCTGGGATAAAAGCATTGCAAACGGCAAAAAAGGTATGGAAGAAAAAATCTCCGTCATGCGCATTAAGATCAAATCCACCCAACCGCCAAAATACCCAGCCGTGCATCCAACGAGAACCCCGATCACCGTCGAAACAATCACCGCAACCGCACCGATTGTCATCGTCATTTTACCGCCGTGAACAATACGCGCAAACACGTCGCGTCCGCGTCCGTCCGTCCCCATCACATATCCCTTTAAACCGATACTTTTAATCAGCTTTCCCTCGCCGTCCACAAGATACGTCTGTAACGCGCCTGCGTAAGCCACGCCGATTTTTTCATACTTTTCAACGTTCGTTTGACCGTAGGCGTTATCCCCCCAAGCGTACGTTTTCCCAAAATTCGTCACCCCGACAAAGTGCCTTGTACCGCCATCTATAGAAAGAAAATATTCTCCTTGCGCAAGACTCGGCAAGATATCCTCGCCGTTCTCAAATGCGCCCGCAACAACCAAATCTCCATCTTCCGTCACCACCGCAATACATTTGTTATCGGCGGCGATATCGACCGCTTTTCTACCTACCATGTATGCGTTGAATGAACTTTGCTGACCGTTTTTCATGCTGACAGCAGACAAAAACAGCCCTTTCTCGCCCGTCTCTATGCGCCCGTCTTTCATCAACGCAATTACGGCGGAGTTGGAAAACACAATCTTCTCCACCCTCTCGTCTGCACCTATAATATTGCTTAATTTTGACAGATTACGCACGGCGTTCATATTCCCCCAAAGATAGGCCTTTCCGTCCGTTTTGACCAGCGCGCTCGCTTGGTATCCGCAAGAAATTCCTTTCACCTCCTCCACGGAGAGTTTTTCCGTCAATTCCTTCGGCATGGAGATCGCGTTCAATACCTCTGCCGTTCCGTACTGGCCACAGCTGTCGTCTCCCCACCCGACCAAATATCCGTCCTTCGTCAGCGCAAGAAGATGATCTTTCCCTGCGGCAACGTACCTCGCCCCCGAAGTCCGTACACCATCGGGGATATTTTGCATATCTCGTCCGCTGAGTTTATCTTGCGTATTTCCCCAAACAAAAACTTTCCCCTCTTTCGAAAGCCCAACGGTAAACCCTGAAAAACCGTCGATATAGGCAACCTCTTTTTTTAATCCCTTAGGCACCCGACGCAGCGAATAAACGGGGGCAAGATTTTGTTGCAGAGGATCGGTATAATTGATATCAAGCCCCACAAACGTCGGAGCAAGAAAGACAAACAAAAAAAGTCCCACAAGCACCGACAACGCCGCGACCGCCGCTTTCTTCCTTAGAAACGCATTGACGACAAGACGGGTGGGGCTTTCTATCTTTTCCACCCCGTCCCACTCGCCCTGTTTTCCAAAAATAGACCTCTTTATCCATCGGAAAACACGTTTCAACGCAGACACGGTATGCCCGTACGCACGTTTTATAAAATTTTTCTTTTCGCCGTCCGTCTTCATTTTTATCCGTTATTCTCCAACTCTGATACGAGGATCGACTAAACCATAAGCCAAATCCACCAACAAATTGCCCACTAGCGCAAGCAGAATATAAAACATTTGCAACGCCAGCACAATCTCGTTATCCCCCGCCTTTAAAGCGTCGTAGTATACCTTTCCGATACCGTTGATCCCAAAAATATTCTCTATCATGATCGAACCGGAAAACACCCCCAAAAGCCAACCGATCACAAGCGCCACCACGGGGATCAAAGCGTTGCGCCAAGCATGACTGCGGACCACCGTCCTTTCGCGGATCCCTTTCGCCCGCGCCGTCCTGACGCAATCCAACTTCAAAGCATCGATCATCGAAGCGCGTACGTAACGGGTCATTCCTCCAAGTGAACAAAAGGTCATAACAATCAACGGCAGTGCAAAATGATAAAGTTTGTCCAAAAACGCGCGAAAACCAGTGTAATCTTTCCCCACGGACGACATGCCTGACACAGGAAAAATATCCAACTTAATCGCAAACAGCCAAATAAATAAAATTGCTGTAATGAACACGGGCATACTGTATCCCACAATCGTACCGACTTGCACCGCAAGATCACGCTTGCTCCCCTTTTTCGCCCCGCAAAAAATCCCAAGCGGAATCGTGATCCCCAGCGCCGCCACCGTCGCAAATAAATTGAGAAAGAGGGTGTTTAACAACGGCTCTTTCACCACCTCTAAAACCGTTTTTCCGTACACTACAGACGATCCGAAGTTCCCCTGCAAAAGCCCTTTAAATTCTCCGCTGTAAAAAGGGACAACGCCCACCCACCGAAGATATCGGGTAAACAGTCCTCCGTCCAGTCCGTATCGGCGTTGCCAGTACAGATACCGTTCCGCATAAATCAGATTTTTGTTGGCGGCAATCTCCTGCATCGCCATATCCGCCGCCTTATCCATAGGGATAAGATTGTACACGGCAAACACCAAAAACGAAAGCAACGCCAATACAAGCAGGATATAAAACAACCGCTTTATAATATAATTCGCCATACTTATCCCCCTTTCTTTTTATTTCAACGCATACCTGCCCTATCCGTTTTACTCTTTTATAAGAAAATCCGCCTCGTCACGCAGGAAGTTCGTGCTGTAATTATCATACATGTTTGGATCAATCGTCCAAGAGTAAGACTGGTCGTAAATTGCCGAAGTAAACCCCGTCGCAAAATTCACTGCGCCATACTTAGCATGCGTAAAACCGTAGGCAGGCATCTGACAATATTCCCCGTACAGAGCCGAAGTCATATCCCCCGAAGCATAGGTGATATACGCACCGATTCTTTCGCCCGCATTGGGATTATTTTGCCAAGCCGTGATCAGCTGGTCAGTGACTAAGTTTGGCTGCGTCCCCATCCAGTTGATAACGAGGGGCATATAATATTCTCCGTCCACCTTGACCGTCTTATATTTGTTATCCGTCGAAGAAAAGGCAAGGTTGTTATAGGACAACTCATATCCAGAAAGTTTTCTATATCGCACACCCTGCCCTTCCACGTACGCGCCGCCGTCTGCCGCATAGACCCAGCCACCCTTTTCCAGCTCGGCTTTCGCTTTCGCCACGCTATATTCATACGCGGAAAGTTTCAATCTGTCCTTCACTGCGATATAGGTTTCCGACCCGACGTAATACGGCGCGTGCACAACGCTGCCGTAACCGCCCGTGAATGTCTGAGCGAACTCGTCCCTATCGACGGTATGCATCACCGCGCGGCGCACCTCGGCAAATTGCGTAGGACCAAAATCGCACCTAAAAGCCAGCTTACCATACCCTGCCCGATCGTAGTGGGTCTCCTTAAAATTGACGTTGTCAACCAAAGCAAGCGCCGCCCGCGTCTCCTCTCCGCCAGTAACCCCTGCCAGTACGTCCACTCTACCTTTTTTCAGCTGATCGAGCTGCGTCTCAGGGATAATCCTCACGTACGAAATCCGTTCGATACTGGCTACCCCTCTATGATCCCCCTTGTACAAAGGATTGCGTTTCAAGGTCGCCACCCTCGTTGCTCCGTCATAATTCTCCACGTAATAAGGGCCAGAATAAGGGAAGATAGACGCGCTTACCTCCGACAGATTTTTCTTTATTTCCTCTGCCATGACGTAGGTCTTAATACCGTTCTTTTCCGTCTGCTCATAGAAACCTTTTTCAAGATAAGCACCCTGTCCATCGTCTTTCAACGCATACCTGCCCCCATATAATGCGGTTGCTACGGGCGTAAACGCTCCATAACGCATGGCATAATAATAGTCTGCATATTCTTTCCCAACCGTCACGGAGAACGTGTATTCATCAAGCAATCTCACCCCTGAAAAAGGCACGGGATCGCCGCTCCCCTCGTATTCGTGAAACGCCGCATAACCCTCTAACGCAAGCCCCGCTGCATCGCTGCCGCCTGCGGCGCGCATCACTTTACTACTGCCTACAAGTAAACCTATTAAATAATTCTCCGCCTTGATCTTCTCCCCGTTTGAAAAAGTCAAATCATCCGCAATCCGCAAGGTGAACGTCTTCGTGCCGTCCTCGTTTTCCCGCTCTTCATGACTGAGCAGAACTCGTTCATCCGCCCATTCGTAAGACCCGTCCTTTCCCGCAATGACCGTGGAATAACCGCTCGTCAACTCCTCGATATCTAGATCGGAAGCGGCGGGCGCGGATTTCCCGAAAGAAGAGGCACGGAAACTCCCTGAAAGCTCTGTCGAGCTACCCAAAATCACCGCATTCTCCCCCGAGACTACCTTTGCCGAAACGATCGCTTCTGTGACGCCCCAATAAGGGTTTGTTTCCAGCTTGTCAATCTTCGCATTGTACACGTCATAATATTGATTAGAATACAACGGTACCTCAGGCACCAGATAATTCCAACGCTGGATATACAGTCTCCACCACTCGTTATAAGCCTCTTCGGGGGTGGAAAAACTGCCCGACGGTTTTGCATTATACACCATCGCCATGGAAAGAAAATCCATGCCGAGCTCGTACTCTTTCCCATCGACCGTTGCATACGCTAAACCGTCCTTTTCCGTTACCATGTCAAGAGTAACTTTTCTCCCGATTTCCTCGTAAACACTGCGGTAATCCGTCCGTGTTACGACGTCGTCCAACACACCTTCATCCGTTTTGTTCTTGCATGAACCAAGCGCAAACGTCGCCAAAAACAATCCTGTCAAACATAAAATTTTTCTATCCATATATCCTATTTTGCGCTTTCTTTCAGTTTTTATCCCACCCAAAAACAAAGCAAATAAAATACTTGACGAAAAAGAGCTTTCGTGATATACTAACTATGTATACAGTAAGATAAAGTATACCAACGCGCACATGCGCAAGGAGAATGATATGAAAGAACGTAAGATAGAGACCAAATGCGTACAGGGCGGCTACACACCAGGCAACGGCGAACCCCGTCAAGTACCCATCATTCAAAGCACTACTTTTAAATACGCTACCAGCGAGGACATGGGGAAACTGTTCGACCTTGAAGCGAGCGGATATTTTTATTCCCGTCTGCAAAATCCCACCTGCGATACCGTCGCGGCGAAGATTTGCGAATTAGAGGGCGGCTCAGCGGCCATGCTCCTCTCCTCGGGGCAAGCGGCAAACTTTTTTGCCGTATTTAATATTGCGAGCGTAGGCGATCATGTCATCTCTTCCTCGTCCATCTACGGCGGCACATTCAATCTTTTTGCCGTTACGATGAAAAAAATGGGGATCGAGTTCACTTTCGTTCAGCCCGACTGCACGGAAGAAGAATTGAATGCAGCGTTCCGCCCCAACACGAAAGCAGTGTTCGGTGAAACAATCGCAAACCCTGCGCTTACCGTTCTTGATATTGAAAAATTTTCAAAAGCAGCGCACGCACATGGCGTTCCCTTAATCATTGACAATACCTTTGCTACCCCGATCAACTGCCGCCCCTTCGAATTCGGCGCAGACATCGTCACACACTCCACCACCAAATACATGGACGGACACGGTACGGCTGTGGGCGGTTGTATCGTGGATTCGGGCAAGTTCGACTGGATGGCACACGCAGAAAAATTCCCTGGTCTTTGCACCCCTGATATGAGTTATCATGGGATCACGTACGCGGAAAAATTCGGGCAAGGCGGCGCGTTTATTACAAAAGCGACTGCACAGCTCATGCGCGATTTCGGTTGCACACAATCCCCTCAGAGCGCGTTTTATCTCAACCTCGGGCTAGAAAGCCTGCATGTGAGAATGGAGCGCCACTGCCTGAATGCGCAAAAGGTAGCGGAATACTTAGAAAACAACAAACAAATCGGTTGGGTCAACTATCCTGGTCTACCCTCGAATAAATATTACGATTTAGCGCAAAAATATATGCCGAATGGCACTTGCGGCGTCGTTAGTTTTGGCGTCAAAGGCGGAAGAGCAGCGGCGGAAAAATTCATGAAAGCATTGCGCATTATCGCGATTGAAACACACGTTGCAGACGCACGCAGCTGCTGCCTGCACCCCGCCAGCGCAACCCACCGCCAAATGAATGAAGAAGAATTGATCGCAGCGGGCGTTCCTGGAGATCTCGTACGTCTCTCCTGCGGCATCGAAAATTACCAAGACTTAATCGCCGATATTGAGCAAGCCCTTGCCACTCTTTAATAAAATGAGCGGGGCAGGTATGCGACGAATACCATTTTAATCAAAGCAACTACGAATGAAGGTGAAGAATCATGCCTATTAAAATACCCGATAATTTACCCGCGGTTAAAACGCTGGAAAGTGAAAACATTTTCGTCATGACGGAAGGGCGCGCAATGACGCAGGACATTCGTCCTTTACGTATTTTAATCCTGAACCTAATGCCGAAAAAGATCGAGACGGAAACGCAGTTTGCGCGGCTTTTGGGAAACACCCCCTTACAGGTCGAAATGGAACTGATCCATACAAAATCCCATCAATCGAAAAACGTTGCGGAAGAACATCTTCTGTCTTTTTACAAGACCTTTGACGATATAAAAGATCAAAACTTCGACGGCATGATCATCACGGGCGCACCCGTGGAACACCTGGCTTTTGAAGAGGTAGAATACTGGGATGAGCTGTGCGTGATTATGGAGTGGAGCAAAAACCACGTACACAGCACCCTTCATGTTTGTTGGGGAGCGCAGGCGGCGCTTTATTACCATTACGGTATCCAAAAACAAGAAGTGCCCGCAAAAATGTTCGGAGTATTCCCCCACGTCGTGGAATATAAAAATTCGATCCTTTTCCGTGGCTTTGACGACGTGTTTATGGTACCGCAATCCCGCCACACCACCATTCTTAGAAAGGATATTGAAAAGGTAGACGGTCTTCGTATTCTCGCCTCGTCGGACAAAACGGGTGTCTATGCCGTTGCGACAAAACGTGGCAAGCAAATCTTTATCACGGGACATTCCGAATACGACGCGGATACTTTGAAAAACGAATACCTGCGCGATCTTGCGCAGGGCAAGCCCATTTCAGTCCCTGAAAATTATTTCGTGAACAATGATCCTAATCTCCCTCCCCTCGTATCTTGGAGAGGACACGCAAATCTACTCTTTTCCAACTGGTTAAACTATTTCGTATATCAAAGCACACCTTACGACCTTAAAAAGGTTCAAGAATAAGATATTCAACGCGTACATGGGCGCATGATTTCTCAAAATTCCCCAAAGGAGGCTTTTATGAAGAACTACGTCAAATACTGTACCACGCTACCCCTCACTGCATTGTTATTATGCTCGGGCACAGGCTGTCATATCGAGAAAAAGATCGCTGCGGCGGAACTCTCCTCAGCCTATACCCGCCAAACGACCGAAATGGTAACAATTACGGAGGAATTTGAAAGTGCCATGGCGGATTTTTCCATGACGCTGTTTAAAAAGACCGTGACAAAGGACGCACGCAACGACCTTGTTTCCCCTCTATCCGCAGCAACCTGCCTTGCCCTTGTCAACAACGGCGCAAACGGCAATACACGCGTACAGATCGAAACTTTATTCGGCATGCAAACGGAAGAATTAAACCGTTCTCTCTATGCCTATACAACCAACCTTTATACGGGCAAAAATTGCGAGATGAATATCGCAAACTCCATCTGGTTTAGAGAAAACGAGTTGAACGTTCAGCCCGATTTCTTGCAGACGAACGCCGACTGGTTCAACGCACAAATCTACGCCGCACCCTTTAACGGCGAAACGGTCAAAGATATCAATAACTGGTGCTATAATAAAACCAAGGGCAAAATAGATAGAATCCTCGACAACATCGAACCTCAAAGTATGATGTATCTTATCAACGCCTTGGATTTTGACGCGAAATGGGCAAACGAATACGAGCGTAAAGATATCGAAGACGGCGTATTCCATAATTACGACGGTACGAATACGGACGTAAAAATGCTTTATTCCGAGCAATCCCGTCTCCTCTATGATGATCAAATGACGGGCTTTATCCGCCCCTACGCAGGAAACGAATACAGCTTTGTTGCTCTTCTCCCCGACGAAGGCGTTGACGTATACGAATACGCGGAAACGCTCACGGGCGAAAAGTGGCAAACCCTGTTTGAAAACTTGGAATATCGTGAAATTCATGCACGCATACCCGAGTTCTCGTACAATATGGAATTCTCTCTCAAGAAGACTTTGCAAGATCTCGGTGTAACGGATATGTTCTCCTCAGCAGCAGATTTTAGCAAAATCGGCAACACCAACAATGGCACTCCTCTCTTTTGCGAGGAAGTAAGACAAAAGACCGTTGTTGAACTTAGCAGAAACGGAACAAAGCTCGCAGCGGTCACACTGGCTGGGGTTGGATGCGCCAGCGCGCCTGCCGATCCTGCCGAAAAGGTATATATTACACTCGATAGACCTTTCCTTTACGCAATCGTGGACAATACACACAATTTACCCCTCTTTATAGGACTGGTAAATAAGCTTTGATCGCATACCTGCCCCTATCGTTTACAATAAAATGACGTGAAAAACCGCCGTTGCGTTTTATTCGCAACGGCGGTTTTTTTTGTTTTTTAGCCTTTTACAATATCCTTTATAACCTCGCCTGCGATAATCAAACCGACCACCGAAGGCACGAACGCCACACTGCCAGGAATCCCCTTTCCGGACTCTTCATCAACAAGAGGAGAGGCGATAGGCTCTTCTTTCGAATAGACCACTTTTACGTGCTCTATTCCGCGTTTTTTTAACTCACGGCGCATGACTCTTGCTAAGGGGCAAACGCTCGTTTTTGCGATATCCGCCACCTCAAACGCCGTAGGATCAAGCTTGTTCCCCGCCCCCATTGAAGAAATCACGGGTACGTTCACCTGCTTCGCACGCTCTATCAGCGCGATTTTACCGCTGACCGTATCAATCGCGTCTACGATATAATCATACTGCGAAAAATCAAAGCTATCCGCCGTTTCGGGCAAGTAAAAAAGATTATACGTACGCACCAGAATATCGGGATTGATATCCTTGGCACGTTCTGCCGCGACCTCGGTCTTATACCGACCAACCGTGGAACGTAATGCAATAATCTGACGGTTGAGGTTGGATACACTGACCGTATCTTTATCAATCAAATCTATCGCCCCGACGCCGCTGCGCGCCAACGCCTCGACAACGTAACCGCCGACGCCCCCGACGCCAAACACCGCTACACGGGCTTTCTTTAGTTTTTCAACGCCCTCTTCACCAAGAAGAATGGCTGTCCTAGAAAATGGCATCTTCCCCTCCATTTTATGATTCATTGCGTACACGGTATGCCCGTTTCAAAAATCAATCCAGCCAAGCGGTTGGCATTGTCCTGTTTTTCTTGAACCATTCGGTATCCTTAAACAGCGTATTATTCGCCGAGCAATTCACGCGCACCTCACCGTCAATACAAGATACGACGATATTTCCGTTCATGGATTCCCCTTTCTTTCCGTCCGCAGAAATCACGGTCGTCACGTATACTTTGTCCGTATAAGTGGCAACTCTGTCCACGAACGCCTGCGACGGGAACTGGTTGGCTACGTTGCTCGTGTATTCGCTACTGCCGCAACAACAGCAAACACAGACGATTTCAGGTTGAATCACCGACAGCAATTCTTCTGTGCTAGACGTAGGACTTCCGTGATGTCCGCCCTTATAGAGCACGCATTTCGGAAGATTGTTATTCTCCACCAAGGACTCCTCGCCGCGTTCTTCCAAATCCCCCGTGAAGAGGTAATTGTTCGCCCCTTGAGTCAACAGCATGCACACCGAATAATCATTCTCGTCCGAAGTCTTATTTTCATAGAATTTCTGGTATAAGAAATTCATGGTAATCCCCTCGCCAAGGGTATAGCTGCGAGACGCGCCGTTTTCGTTATTCCAGCACTCTAAGGCGGTATAATGCTTTGCGCCAAGCGCAACCTCCGCATTTCGTTTCGCCTCATAATCCTTGCGAATCACCGTGTCTTTATTTGTCAAAGGATAATCTATGACCGTTTCGCAGACAAAGCTGTCAAACACGCCTTTTGCCGTGGACGTGCCTACAAAACCTGCGATATGGTCCTGGTCGGCATGCGTCGCGATCACGTACTCTAAAACGCCGTCGGTGCAATATTCCTGTATGTAGGGCACAATTGTTGCCGCTGAACCCTTTCTTGAGCCTGCGTCGATCAAAACCTCGGTATTCCCCGCCTTGATCAGCGTACAATCCCCCGTATACTGGTTGCCCAGTTCTAAAAAGTGGATGCTAAGGTCGCCGCTTTCAATATCTGCAGGCGGCACAACTGTTTCTTCAGAAGAAACCTCGTTTTTTCCCGAACTGCTAGAATTGCCCCCTATTGAGACGTTGTCCTTGGACGATGAGTTTTCTTGCGAGGAAGCACCCGAAATCGGCGGCAACAACATTTCACAAGCGGGCGCGCCTATACACGATAACGTCAATACGAGTGCGCATAAAAACGTTTTTATCTTTATTTTCAACATAATTCTCCCGATTGAAAAAACTGCCGTCGAAAATCTCGACGGCAGTTTGTTACATAGTGCTACGCCAAGCCATTACATGGATTCGTGAATGGTTCTAGCGATAACGTCGTCCTGCTGCTCCTTCGTCAATTTAATGAAGTTTACCGCATAACCGGAAACACGAATAGTGAGCTGAGGATATTTTTCAGGATGAGCCTGTGCATCCAAAAGGGTTTCGCGATCGAATACGTTTACGTTAAGGTGATAGCCACCGTCGCCAACGTAGCCGTCTAACATGTTAACTAAGTTATCTACTCTGTTCGACATAATTTTTATCTCCTTATTTTTATTTTATTCTCAGCGGCCGCGTTTTGTCATTACACAGCGCGCGACCGAGGATTTTTTGAGGGCTTACGATTAGTCCTCTTTACCCAACGAGCTGGGCGTAATCGAGAAGGTGTTGGAAATACCGTCTCTGGAATATTCGTAAGGCAATTTAGCAACAGATTCCAAGGAAGCCAAAGCGCCGTTGCAATCTCTGCCGTGCATGGGGTTCGCACCGGGAGCGAGAGGCGTACCTGCTCTTCTACCGTCGGGCGTGTTACCCGTCTTCTTACCGTATACAACGTTGGACGTGATCGTCAAGATCGAAGTCGTAGGAACGCTGCCACGATAGGTGTAGTGGCTCTTAACCTTCTTCATAAACGTCTTAACAAGCCATACTGCGATTTCGTCTGCTCTGTCATCGTTGTTGCCGTATTTCGGGAAATCCCCTTCGATACGATAGTCCACAACGATACCGTCTTCGTTACGTACGGGATATACTTTCGCGTACTTGATAGCGGACAATGCGTCTGCTGCGCAGGAAAGACCAGCGATACCCGTTGCGAAGAAACGGCGAACGTTGGTGTCGTGCAATGCCATTTCCAACGCTTCGTAGCTGTACTTATCGTGCATATAGTGGATAAGGTTAAGCGTGTTTACATACAAGTCTGCAAGCCACGTCATCATGTTGTCATATTTTGCAATAACTTCGTTGTAATCCAACGCGTCGTTGCTGGTAATGGGCATGAATTCGGGGGATACCTGCATAGGTTTGCCCGTCTTCTTGTCCTTCATCATTTCGTCCTTACCGCCGTTGATTGCATAGAGCAAGCACTTTGCAAGGTTCGCTCTTGCGCCGAAGAACTGCATATCTTTACCAACCTTCATACAGCTTACGCAGCAAGCGATCGCGTAATCGTCACCCATTTCAGGACGCATAAGATCGTCGCTTTCGTACTGAATGGAAGAGGTGCGGATGGAAAGCTCTGCACAGTATCTCTTGAAGCCAACGGGCAATCTCTTAGACCAAAGAACCGTAAGGTTGGGTTCGGGTGCAGGACCAAGGTTTTCAAGGGTATGAAGGATACGGAACGCCGTCTTGGTAACGAGGGATCTTCCGTCTACGCCCATACCGCCGATCGCCTCGGTAACCCAGGTAGGGTCGCCCGAGAACAATTCGTTGTATTCTTTCGTTCTCATGAACTTCACGATACGAAGCTTCATAACGAAATGGTCGATATATTCCTGAGCCTGCGTTTCGGTGATAAGGCCTTTCGCGAGGTCACGTTCGATATAAATATCAAGGAACGTGGTGTTTCTACCGATGGACATAGCCGCGCCGTTTTGATCTTTAACAGCAGCGAGGTAACCAAAGTACAACGCCTGGATTGCTTCCTGCGCCGTCGTTGCAGGTTGAGAAATGTCGCAACCGTAGATAGCAGCCATTTCTTTGAGCGCCTTCAACGCTTTGATTTGATCAGCCAATTCTTCACGGTTTCTAACCTTTTCAGGGGTCATGTCGCCGTTGATAGCCAACTTGTCTTCTTCTTTCTTTCTAATGAGGTAATCTACACCGTAAAGTGCGATACGACGATAGTCGCCGATGATACGGCCTCTGCCGTATGCGTCGGGTAAACCAGTCAAAATGTGTGCGGAACGAGCCGCTCTCATTTCCGGCGTGTATGCGTCGAACACACCTTCGTTGTGCGTCTTACGATATTTTGTGAAAATTTCTTTAACGGTGGGATCGATCTGGTAGCCGTACATTTCCAAAGCGCCTTCCGACATACGGATACCGCCGAAGGGTTGCAAAGCACGCTTGAAAGGTTCGTCCGTCTGCAAACCAACGATCTTTTCAAGATCCTTATCAAGATAGCCTGCGCCGTGGGATGTCAACGTGGAAACGATCTTCGTATCCGCATTGAGAACACCGCCTGCTTCGCGTTCTTTCTTGGACAAATCACAAACGATATCCCAAAGCTTTTTCGTACCTTCCGTTGCGGGAGCAAGGAACGTAGCGTCGCCTTCATACGGCGTATAGTTATGCTGAATGAAATCACGCACATCTACTTCGTCGTCGCACCATTTACCGGGAATAAAACCTTCCCAACCTTTGTATTGCATCATATCAGTACTCCTAATAATTTATTTTCTTTATCTTTCGCGTTGTCTTTTTAGACAAACGTTTTTTTCGTCGTTATTTTTTAAGTACTTTTCTTTCTTCCACTTTGGCATCAATCCACATCTCGAGGATTTCCTCGGGCTGGAACCCCGAGCACCGCGCGAATATCTCGCCGTCGTCTACCAAAAGGATTGTGGGCACTTTTTCCACTTCCCATTCTTCCATCAACGCCATCGTCGAATAATCCGCCTCTACGTGCACCAACCGAAGATCGTTGCGCGCGTCGCAGATATCTTTCAAAATCGGCATGAGGGTCAAACAGTTTGCGCAGGATTCACCGCTGATCTCCACGCAACAAAGCCCTTTCAACTGCTCTTTGTAATCGTTTACGTTCATTTATTTCTCTCCGTTCAATCCCTCGCAAAGAATACGTTTTGCATGCAGCACCCTTTCTTTCGTCGGCGCCGATACGTCCTTTAAGGGATATTCTAAACCAAGCTTTTCATATTTGACCGTACCCATCGTATGATACGGCAACACCTCGACCTTTTCCACCGTCTTCAGCCCGTCGATAAACGCGCGGGTGCGTTGCAGACTTTCTTCCCCGTCGGTGAGTCCCGGCACAAGCACTTGTCTGATCCAAATTTTCTTGCCTTGCTCACTCAAAAAACGCGCAAACGCAAGGGTGTTTTCATTCGACTGCCCCGTTAAACGTCTGCAAGCCTCATCGTCGATGTGTTTGATATCCAAGAGGAATAAATCGGTCAATTCCGCCAACTTTTTATGCTTTTCCACACTCGCCTCCACGCCCTCGCGGAAGGTAATGCCCGAAGTATCTACGCAAGTATGAATCCCTTTTGCCTTGAGCAGGGTAAACAGCTCGATCACGAAATCAATCTGGGTAAGCGGTTCGCCGCCGGTGACCGTTACGCCCCCCTTGTCCCCAAAATAATTCTTATACCGAAGCGCGCGAGACACGACTTCTTCCGCCGTGTAGCGTTCTCCGCCCTCCCCCCAGGTATCAGGATTGTGGCAATACTGACAGCGCAACGGGCAGCCCTGCAAAAAGATCACAAAGCGTATGCCCGGTCCGTCCACGGTACCGAAGGATTCGAAAGAATGAATACGTCCCGTCATTTTTCCAGCCCCCTTTTTACCGTTTACGCACTCTGCAAAATAAGGCGTACGCCTATTTCGCGTGACGCCCCGTTTCCTCTGTCGGCTTTATTATAGCAAACCTATGTCTGTTTGTCAAGTCTTTGCAGTTATTTTTTTTCTTTTTTATCATTCATGATAAAGTGAGATTTTTCCAACCGCTCGGAGCGCACAGCAGCATCATCATTTAAATATGAAATATTTTCTCGCCACGTAGTTGAAAACCAGCACGATACACGTCATAATCGCCTTTGCCAACCATTCTTCCCACGGCAATAAGAACTCTGTCCTGCCAAATAGCGTAATGTCAGGAAAAATCAAAACGAGTAACGCAATCCCCAACTCGGTGATTCCTAAACCGACCAACCCGATCACTGTAAAGATCATCAAGGATTTTTTCGATCGCACCTCTTCCTCATTTTGAACCGCGCGGAACACAAACCGCACGGACAAAAACCAGTTGACGGCCAAGCCTACGCAAAACCCCAACGCCGTCGCAATAACGAGCGACGTAATATCCCATGCCCCATTGTCAATCAATCTTGCAGGTAAAATCCATTGACGGAACAGATAAAATACGGCATAGTCCACCAAGGTCGCCGTTCCGCCCACGATTAAAAAACGGACAATCTCATAAAAGAGCTGTTTGGGCGTCTGTTCTATTCTTTCGTTTTTCTGTTCTTCCATAGTTCCCCTTTATAGCGCGCTTAACAGCAACGGGAATACGTAGACCGCGCAAAGCACGGCAATCCCTGCGGCAAGCACCCCAAAATACGCCAATGTGTTTATTTTTTCAGGCAATACAAACTGTACTTCCTTTTTCTTTTTCCAAATCATGAGCGAGAGCAAAATCCCCACCCCGATACAAACGGCAAAAATTCCAATGACGAAACCGTTCGGTCGGAAAGAAAGCTCAATTTCGTTGACGCCCTCTTCCAAATAAAACGCCGTGAATCCGTCGTAGACCTCATACAGCTGCGCACGTTTTCCATTGATTTTAAGACGCATGCCCTCGGTATAGGCAACGGAGAGAAAGACGCATTCCCCGCCATGCGCGGTATATTCGCCAATCAAACCGTTTTTCTTTTCCGTCAAACCAACCGTTTTCGCACTTTCAACCGCGTTTTTCAGCGCAGCCCCTTTTATCCCGAATACGGATAAATCGCGTACGGTCACCTCTTCATCCACGGTCACCCTCACGGTAGCAATCGCCGCCGTTTTATACTCACCCAAACAAAGAAATCCGTTGTTCCTTTGCGTTGGATACGAGCTGACGGAAACCTTGGACGTATAGATGGAAAATTTCTCGTTAATCGCCTGGTTTAAAGCGTTGTTATTTTCATCGAAAACATTGAAGTATAACGTCTCCAACGCGGACACGGGTACCTCGAACCGTATTTCGCCCGTCCCTGAAAGAGGGGTCAAACGGTGTTTTCCGTTCACCTCTTCCACCGTCAAATTATACAGCGTCGCATCCTCTAACGTATAGACGGAAACACCGTCGTCCGTCCCAAAAAAGTCCTCATACAGCGTCCGTTGCAATTCACCGCGTTTCGTATAATCCTCACCCTCGTTTTTAATGACGTCCTGCGCAGTCACAATCCCCAAGGGCAGATAGTATTCGGTCGGGGCAATATTATAATACTCCCCTTGATAAACACCCTCCTTTACTTGACCTGAAATGCAATATTTCACGGACAACAGCGCGTCCGTCAATAACGTACCGCCGCTGTTTCCCACTTCCATCCAGTAGGAAGTGTATCCAAACTGTTTGATTGCGGTCATATAATTAGAGGCTGTCAACGAGGTATAATGTCCCAAGCCGTTATACCCGATTCCGCCCATCATATTCACGTCAAAATCCCGCCAGGAATAACTCCTGTCCGTCTTTACGCGATAAAAACCCTCATCCTCGATCTTATCCGCCAGATCGACAATATCCTGATAATACGCCACGTCATGCGCGGGCGAGAGCATGTACGTCATGGGCGCAACGTATAATTCCGACACGGCCATGATTGCAATGCACAGCCACAGCCCGACCTGTTTCAACAGTCGAACGCGATATAAAACATACAACCCCACCCCTAAAAGGCAGGCAATAACGTACAAAGACAGCAGTGCCTCGAAAGATTCCCCATTCCCCCAAAGGGATTGAGAATACTGATCCATGCGCTCGTAATTCACCGAGGTATAATCGCGCGCGAAGATATAATAGAATATAGAAAGTACGAGTGTAAGTACACTCACCGCATACCTGGGTGCCTCGTTTTTGCCGTTTTCACGCCACCAAGAAGCAGAAATCAAGTGTGTAAATCCCTCTTTCACTTCCCCGTCTTTCTCCCGAACAGCCATGCAATCCATCGCCAAACTCAAGCAAAGGAAGATGGTTATAAAGGCGTAGCGGGTGGGAAAGCTCATATAATTCCCCGTCTGCCACATCTTATTGATCGGCTCGAATACAATCGGCGCTAAAGTCGCCAAAAACAGAATATATCTTAAGCGGTTATCCTTGTCCGTCTTGCGGATATCGGACAATGCAAAGGGAAACAAGAACAGTACGGAAAAGACGGTCGGGAAGGTCGTCTGATAGGCGGAAAATACGGAAGAATACCGAAGACTCGCAATAATCGAACTCTTACGGCCTGAGGAGAAGTATTGCAATAACGAGGGCAGCCATACCACCGCCGAAAGCAATGCCGCAATCCCGCAGCAAAGGCAGAAATTACCCGCAAACCGTTTGTCTTTTTCCAGCCAAACGTACACGAACGCATACAGCAGTAAAAATACCACCAGCATATAGGCGATATAATAATTCATCGCTACGCACGCCGCCAACGTACCGATAAAAAGCCCCCGTCTTCCCTCTTTTAAACGCTCAAGCCCAAGCAATAGCAAAGGGAACATATATACGATATCCAACCAAATCACGTTCTGAAAATACATCATAACGTAACCAGAATACGCATATAAAACGGAGGATACAACGTTCAAAAGATACGCTTTCTTATGCTTTATCGAAAAATACACTGACGCAGTAGACGAAATCGCACACATCTTCAACAGTACCAACACGTTGGCGAACGACATCACCTCCGCACTGTCAACGAATGCAACAAGGAAACTAAACGGACTGGATAAAAAGAAGAAAAATACTCCGAAAAAGTTCATGCCGCCCGCGTTGTTAAAACTAAAGAAAAATCCCTCTTTCCCCTCTAAAATATTCTTGAAGTCCAACAGCAACGGAACGACCTGCTGATCCATGTCACACCAGGAAATGGTTTTGTCCCCAAACGGATACAGACCGTTCTTGTGATAGGTGACCAACATGGAAACGAGCACGATCATCGGAGGAATTAAAAAGATAAGTCTTTTCACCGCGCGCAAAAAAACCGACAACGCCTTTTCGGCTTTATCCAGCAATAATTCGCGTTTTGTTTCCTGCGCCTGTTCCCCCATACTATTCCTCAGCTTTTTTATATACCCATTATACGCCTATACGCGCAAAAAGTCAACTCCTTTCTGCTTTACTTTTTTTAATGATAATTAATGCGTGAACGCGTACCTACCCCCGTCCTTTTATTAAAAAATATCAAAAAACGGCCTTTGTATCACACAAAGACCGTTTTTATTTTTAGATTATTCGGAAACTTCTTCCGCGTTTACTTCTTCCGTTGCAACGGAATTATAGCCGCCGATATACTGAGGCGTAACGTTTTTATACGCCTTTGTACCCGTACCTGCGGGGATAAGCTTACCGATGATAACGTTTTCTTTCAAGCCGACAAGGTAATCTCTCTTCGTGCGGATAGCCGCTTCGGTGAGTACTCTCGAGGTTTCCTGGAAGGAAGCCGCTGACAAGAAGCTGTCTGTCGCAAGCGCCGCTTTCGTGATACCGAGAAGGACACGTTTTGCGAGTGCAGGTCTGCCACCGTTTGCCATTGCCTTTGCGCTTTCGTCCTGGAACGTAACCATATCGACAAGTTCGCCAGGCAACAGGTTGGTGTCCCCTGCGTTTTCTACGCGGACTTTCTTAAGCATCTGACGTACGATGATTTCAACGTGTTTGTCGTTGATTTCAACGCCTTGCGAGCGGTATACGGACTGTACCTGTTCAAGGATATAATCCTGTACGCCCTTGACGCCTTGTACGCGGAGAATATCTTGAGGATATACGCTACCAGCATTAAGCAATACGCCAGGCGCAACCTTTTCGCCGTTCTTAACCTTGATTTCTGCGTTGAAAGGAAGGGTATATTCTTTCTTAACTTCGCCCGTTGCTTCGTCACAGATCTTAACGTGCTTAGAACCGTCGGAATCGTCAATGCTGATTACGCCTTCCACCTCACAGATGGTTGCACACCCCTTCGGTTTTCTAACCTCGAACAATTCTTCGACACGGGGAAGACCTTGTGTGATGTCCCCCGTCGCTGCGATACCCCCCGTATGGAAGGTACGCATGGTAAGCTGAGTACCAGGTTCACCGATGGACTGTGCCGCAATCGTACCGACCGCTTCACCGACCTGAACGGGCAACGTCGTTGCCATGTTCTTACCATAGCACTTTGCGCATACGCCGAATCTGGAAGAGCAACCGAAGATACTTCTAATAGAAACTTCCGTCAAGCCTGCGTCGCAGATTTCACCCGCTTCTTTCTCGTCGATGAACTGGTTCATAGAAACGATCACTTCGCCCGTTGCGGGATTGATCACGTCTTCTGCAGCAAATCTACCAAGGATTCTCGATTTCAAACCTTCGATTTCTTTACCTACGGTATCGTAGATTGCCTTAACGACCATACCCTGAGGCTTTCTGCCTGCGCAGCAATCGTCTTCGCGAACGATAATTTCGTGAGATACGTCGACAAGACGACGAGTCAAGTAACCGGAGTCTGCCGTCTTCAATGCGGTATCCGTCAAACCTTTACGGCCGCCGTGCGAGGAAATGAAGTATTCCAAAACGGAAAGGCCGTTACGGAAACAAGACTTAACGGGAACCTCAATCTTTTTACCTTGAGGGTTAACCATTAGACCACGCATACCTGCAAGCTGTTTAATCTGGTCGATGGAACCACGGGCACCAGAGTCAGCCATCATCCAAATAGGATTGAACTTGTCTTCTTCACCCTGCTTTTTAAGGAGCGAAGCCACTTTATCCGTAGCCGCATCCCACTGCGCGATAACTGCGCTGTAACGTTCGTCTTCGTTCAAAAGACCACGTGCATATTTCTTCGCGATCTTGGACACTTCTTTTTCTGCATTCTCGATGATTTCTTCCTTTTCCTGAGGAATCTTCATGTCGAATACGGACGTCGTCAATGCCGCGAGCGTCGAATATTTGTAACCTCTTTCTTTCATCGCGTCCAAAACGTACGAAGCCTTAGGCGCTTTGCCCGTTCTAAACGACGCTTCTACGATACGGGAGAGATGCTTCTTGCCGATCGCGCGCGCGTTGCCGATGAACTCTTGATCAAGTTCAAGACGCAAGTAGGATTCGGGAGTATTTCTCTTTACGAACCCAAGATCCTGAGGCAAACCTTCGTTGTAGATCAATCTGCCGATCGTCGTTTTGATAATACCGCAAACTTCCAACTTGCCCGTCTGAGGGTTGCGGCGAACTTCCGCGCTCTTAACGATAACGTCGCCAGGCTTGTTCTCAATTTCACATCTATAAGGCAGAGGAAGATCTTCAAACTTGCCTTCGGGAAGTTCCACTACGCGCTTAAGATACATTTCGTCCTGTTCGTGCGCAATTTTGTTCTGGTATGCCAAGATCGCCTCGTTTTCAGAGGAATAGATGGGAGGAATATATACTTCCCCATCCTCGCTGGGACGGCCTTGTTCGTCGTATTTTTTACCCTCTTCACGGCGCTTAATCGTAAGATAGTAAGCACCGATAATCATATCCTGCGTAGGCGACATGACAGATTTACCGTCAGCAAGCTTAAGGATATTGTTCGCAGAAAGCATCAAGAATCTTGCTTCCGCCTGCGCTTCTACGCTGAGGGGAAGATGCACAGCCATCTGGTCACCGTCGAAGTCGGCGTTGAAAGGTCCGCAGACAAGGGGCGAAATCTTAATCGCACGCCCTTCGATGAGAACGGGTTCGAACGCTTGAATGGACAAACGGTGCAACGTAGGAGCACGGTTCAAAAGTACGGGATGGTCCTTGATAACGTCTTCCAAAACGTTCCAAACCATATCTCTCGCCTTTTCAACAGCGCGCTTTGCCGTCTTGATGTTGTGGCACTGACCGCTTTCTACCAAACGTTTCATGATGAAGGGTTTGAAAAGCTCGATTGCCATTTCTTTAGGCAAACCGCATTGATAGATCTTCAGTTCAGGACCGACGACGATAACCGAACGACCGGAATAGTCGACACGTTTACCGAGCAAGTTCTGACGGAAACGACCCTGCTTACCGCGAAGCATTGCGGAAAGGGATTTAAGATCACGGTTGGAAGGACCGCTGAGTGCTTTCCCTCTTCTGCCGTTATCAATCAGTGCGTCTACCGCTTCCTGCAACATACGTTTTTCGTTCTTGATGATCATATCGGGCGCGCCGATCTCCATCATCTTCTTCAAACGGTTGTTACGGTTGATAACGCGGCGGTACAAATCGTTCAAGTCGGAAGTAGCAAATCTACCGCCGTCAAGCTGTACCATGGGACGGATTTCAGGAGGAATAACGGGAAGCACCGTCAAAATCATCCATTCGGGGCGGTTGCCGCTCTTTCTGAACGATTCGATAACTTCCAAACGCTTAATCGCCTTAATTGCTTTCTGTCCAGGACCTTTTTGATTGTTTGCAGAATCAGCGAGCGCGTTCTTGCATTCCTCGCTTTCCTTATCAAGGTCTACCGCCATCAACAATTCGCGTACGGATTCTGCACCCATACCGACCTTCAAGCCGGTTACGGAAGAATCGCCGTATCTTTCTTCGATTTCGCGGAGCTGTTTGTCCGTGATAACCTGCTTATACTCTACTTCGTTGACGCTGCCGGGATTCAAAACCACGTAGGACGCGAAATAAAGCACCTGTTCCAACTGCTTGGGACCCATATTCAAAAGCAAACCGATCTTAGAGGGTACGCCCTTGAAATACCAAATATGGGAAACGGGAGCCGCAAGCTCAATATGACCCATTCTTTCACGTCTTACCTTGGAGCGGGTAATTTCTACACCGCACTTTTCGCAGACGTGGCCTTTGTATTTTACTCTCTTATATTTACCGCAGTGACATTCCCAGTCCTTCATCGGTCCGAAGATCTTTTCGCAGAAAAGACCGTCCTTTTCGGGTTTCTGGGTGCGGTAGTTGATGGTTTCGGGTTTGGTAACCTCACCGTACGACCATTCTCTGATTTTCTCGGGAGAAGCAATACTAATCTGAATAGAATTGAAATCGTTTAATTCGTACATACTATACCTCCTTACTCTTCATCGCCGAAGTCATCTTCGTCGTCCTCGAAGAGTTTGCCAAAACCGAACGTATCGTCGTCTTCGTCATCCTCGAAATCATCGTCGTCATCCGATTCGGTAATATTGAACCCATCCTCGTCGTCGCCGTCTTCCTCGAAGATAGACTTGACGTCGAAATCGCCGTCCTCTTCGTCATCGTCGTCCACGTTGAAATCGATTTCTTCAAGTTCTTCGTCCTTAACGATTTCTCTGCGGCTTGCAGCGGTATCTGCATTGTCTTCCTCTTCTTCCACTTCGCGGATAACGAGTTCGTCGCCCGATTCGGTCAATACCTTAACGTCCAAAGCCAAACTCTGCAATTCTTTCAAGAGGACTTTGAATGCTTCGGGAATACCGGGTTCAGAGATGTTTTCACCGCGAACGATGGATTCGTACGTCTTCACACGACCTACGACGTCGTCCGATTTTACGGTGAGGATTTCTTGCAAAATGTGCGCCGCGCCGTATGCTTCCAATGCCCAAACTTCCATTTCACCGAAACGCTGGCCGCCGAACTGCGCTTTACCGCCGAGAGGCTGCTGCGTTACAAGGCTGTAAGGACCGATTGCACGCGCGTGAATCTTATCGTCAACAAGGTGGATAAGTTTAATCATATACTGAACACCGATCGTAACGCGGTTTTCAAAGGCTTCGCCAGTTCTGCCGTCGAATACCTGGAACTTACCGTCAACCTTGCCGTCAGGGTTCAAAAGGTTATTTTCGCGGAACATCACTTCAAGGTCTTTCTCCGTCGCCCCATCGAATACGGGGGTAGCGATCTTCCAGCCGAGTTGTTTACATACATACCCAAGGTGCACTTCCAAAACCTGCCCGATATTCATACGGGAAGGAACGCCCAAGGGATTGAGCAAGATCTGCAAAGGCGTACCGTCTGCCAAGAAAGGCATATCTGCCTGCGAAAGTACGCGGGAGATAACACCCTTGTTACCGTGACGACCTGCCATCTTATCACCAACCTGGATCTTACGTTTCTGCGCGATATATACGCGAACGAGTTTGTTTACGCCAGGCTCGAGTTCGTCTTTGTTTTCTCTCGTGAATACCTTAACGTCTACAACGATACCGCCTTCGCCGTGAGGTACTTTCAAAGAGGTGTCGCGCACTTCTCTGGATTTTTCGCCAAAGATCGCGCGGAGCAATCTTTCTTCGGGGGTAAGTTCTGCTTCGCCCTTAGGAGAAACCTTACCTACGAGGATATCGCCGCTCTGGATTTCCGCACCGATACGGATGATACCGTCTTCGTCGAGATCCTTCAATGCGTCGTCGCCGACGTTGGGGATATCGCGGGTGATTTCTTCAGGACCGAGCTTCGTATCTCTCGCTTCCGTTTCATATTCTTCGATATGAATGGAAGTAAATACGTCGTCTTGTACGAGTTTTTCCGAAAGCAAGATAGCGTCTTCGTAGTTATAACCTTCCCATTCCATGTAACCGATGAGAATGTTTTTACCGAGCGCAAGTTCACCGTTGTTGGTCGAAGGACCGTCTGCGATGATTTCGCCCTTGAATACTCTGTCGCCCGTGGAAACGATAGGACGCTGGTTCAAGCAAGTACCTGCGTTGGAACGTTCGAATTTCTTCAAAGGATATTCACGGATCGTGCCGTCGTCTTCCTGGATCTTGATCATGTTCGACGCGCAGCTAACGACAACGCCCGGCTCTTTCGCCGTAACGATAACGCCCGAATATTGCGCGATGGAGCTTTCGATACCGGTCGCTACGATCGCGGATTCCGTCTTCAAAAGAGGAACTGCCTGACGTTGCATGTTCGAACCCATGAGGGCACGGTTGGTATCGTCGTTTTCAAGGAAAGGAATCAGCGCCGCTGCAACGGAGACGAGCTGTTTGGGCGAAACGTCCATATAGTCCATCTTTTCGCGGGGCATTTCCGTAATATCGTTCTGGTGACGGCAGCCAACGCGTTCGTTGATGAACTTCCCTTCTTCGTCGAGGGGTTCGTTTGCCTGCGCCACGATATATTTATCTTCTTCGTCTGCCGTAAGGTAATCTACGTGTTCGGTAACGACGCCCGTTGCCTTGTCCACTCTTCTGTACGGGCTCATGATAAAGCCGTATTCGTTGACCTTAGCAAAGGTAGCAAGGGAGGTAATCAAACCGATGTTCTGACCTTCTGGCGTTTCGATAGGACACATACGGCCATAATGGGTATGGTGAATATCGCGCACTTCAAAGGTAGCACGGTCTCTGTTCAAACCGCCAGGACCGAGCGCGGAAAGTTTACGCTTGTGCGTAAGTTCTGCGATGGGGTTGGTCTGGTCCATGAACTGAGACAACTGCGAAGACCCGAAGAATTCGCGGATGACCGCGGATACGGGACGGATATTGATAAGAGCGGACGGCGTAATTTCCATAGGATCTTGCGTCGCCATTCTTTCTTTGATCAATCTTTCAAGACGTGCGATACCTACGCGGAGTTGGTTCTGGAGCAATTCGCCAACAGAACGTACACGGCGGTTCCCGAGGTGGTCGATGTTGTCGATCGTACCGATACCGTACTTAAGATCGAGGTTGGTGGAGATGGACGCAACGATATCGTCAACGGTAACGTGCTTATGGCACAGTTTGTCGATAAGGGGACGCATTTCCTTCTTCTGTTCTTTCGTAGGAACGGGATGTTCGCTCGTCAAGATTTCGTGGAAGAGCTTACAAGCCGCAACGAACTTGCGACGGTTGTCTCTTCTCTTTTCTCTGTTTTTCTTTTCTTCCGGCTTTTCGTCGGGTTCTTCCGGCTTTTCGTGCGTATAGTAAAGCGCGTCGATATCATCGATATATTTTTCCGCTACTTCTTCCACGCTCAAATTCGCGCATTCCTCTGCGATGAGTTTGGAGAAACGGTAGTTGGGATAGAATACCGTGGGAAGCAAACCGAAATCCTTTGCTCTTACCTGAACGGGAATATCGGAAATTGCCGCAAAGTCCACCGTATTGTTTGCGATGATCTTATGACGGATCTCCCCTTCTTCGGGATCGTCTACGAGTACGAAAATCTCGTTTACGCCGCAATTTTGGATTTCTTTCGCTTTTACTTCAGAAATCTTTTCGCCTGCTTCCGCGATGATTTCACCCGTTTCAGGGTTTACGACAGCGTCAGCAACCCTGCAACCGGGCAAACGGTAAGCAAGGTTCAATTTCTTGTTATACTTGTATCTGCCGACCTTCGCGATATCGTAACGGCGAGGATCGAAGAACAAATTGAAAAGGTGCGCCCTTACCGAATCTTCGGTGGGAGCTTCGCCAGGACGAAGACGACGGTACAATTCGTACAAGCCGTCCGATTCCGATTTAGCGGTGTCTTTCGCGAGCGTAGCCGCCATGATCTTGTCCCCAGGGAACAGATCTTCAATCGCGCGGTTAGAACCAAAGCCGAGCGCACGCAAAAGTACCGTCGCGCACAGTTTCTTCTTTCTGTCTACGCGAACGTACAGCGTGTCCTGCGCGTCTTGTTCGAGTTCGAGCCAAGCGCCGCGGTTGGGCATAACGGTGGTCGCGAACATTTCTTTACCCGTCTTATCCTTGCTGGACGCATTGTAAACGCCGGGGGAACGAACGAGCTGGGATACGATAACACGTTCTGCACCGTTGATGATGAACGCGCCGTTTTCCGTCATGAGCGGAAGATCGCCCATGAATACTTCCTGATCGACAACTTCGTTCTTAACCTTGTTGACAAGGCGAACCTTTACACGCAAAGGAAGCGCGTATGTTGCGTCACGGGTACGGCATTCTTTCTCGTCGTACTTGGGCTTGTCTCCGAATCTGTGCTCTAAAAAGTAGAGCTCAAAATGGTCGGAGTAGTCGGTGATCGGGGAAAAGTCCTCAAACACCTCACTGATGCCCTCTTCGATAAAGGCATTGTAGCTGTCCTTCTGGATTTCAACGAGATCGGGAATGTCGATTACTTCGTTGATCGAACCGAATTTTCTTCTTTCGGTCTTGCCATACTTTTGAATAGGTAAATCCATTTGTTTGTTGTTAGCTCCTTGAAAATTTTTTCAGGCGATCTACCGAGTATATCTTTTCATCGATAAAAATCGAAATTTTTGTCTTGGTTTGAAGTTTTTTTGTATCTTACGCTTTACTTTTGCACCCCTTTGCGGTATAATATATTATAAAGAAAGGGATTTGCGCCAAAAAACGCCTTTTTTCGAGGAATTTTTTAGGAAAAATCCACCCAAAAATTCGCTTTCAAGCGACATTACACCAGAATAAGCATAATGATACATTATCTAATTATATCCCTCCAAAAAAAAGATGTCAAGCATTTTTGAATTTGATTTTAAATTTTTTGGAAAAAAGTTATCCACATAGGAGTTTTTTATGCGTATTGACAAATTTTTAAAGGTTTCCCGTATCTTAAAACGCCGCACGGTTGCCCAAGAGGCATGCGGTGAAGAAAAGGTACTGCTCAACGGAAAAGCAGCAAAACCCGCCGCGCAAGTCAAGATCGGCGACGTAATTGAGGTGCTTTACGCCTCGGGAAGCCTGAAAATCCGCGTACTCAATATCAAAGAAACGGTTAAAAAAGACGAGGCGGCGTCCCTTTACGAGGTAATCGTATGAGCCACACCGTCTGCGCCGTAATCTGTGCCGCAGGGAAAGGTTTGCGCGCAGGTTTTGAAAAGAATAAACTCCTAATCCCCTTTCAAGGCACAACCGCCCTTGAAAAGACTCTGTCTGCTTTTGACTTCCTTGCCATCGACGAGATCGTCGTTACCGCCTCGGAAACGGATTTTGAGGAGATTTCCACAATCGTATCCGCTTTTCCCCGCGCAAAAACGGTGCTGGGGGGAAAGGACAGAACGCATTCCGTCTACAATGCGTTAAAGGCAACGGCGGCGGATATCGTACTGATCCATGACGGAGCTCGTCCCTTTATCATGCGCGAGTCGATCGAGAATTGCATACGCAGCGTAAAGGAGTACGGCAGCGGTATATGCGCCGTGGAATGTCGGGATACAATCGCTGTCTGTCAGGACGGAAAAATCCTTTCCGTACCTCAGAGGGATAGTTTGTGTCAAATCCAAACCCCGCAGGGTTTTTTCCGCGAACCGCTTATCAAAGCCTATGGCCTTGCTTTGGAATCGGGAGAGACGTTTACCGACGATTCTTCGGTTTTTGCGCGCTATTGCGGCGCGCCTGTCCTTTGCGAAGGAGCGCATGAAAATATCAAACTCACCTACCCTGAAGACTTTTCGCAAGACGCGGTTCGCTGCGGTTTCGGTATCGACACCCACGCCTTTGGCAAAGAACAAGATTATATCGTGCTTGCAGGGGTCAAAATCCCCTCGCATAGCGGCTTAATTGCGCACAGCGACGGAGACGTACTCGTGCATGCGGTCATGGACGCGCTGTTATCGGCGGCAGGGCTGAAAGATATCGGACATTATTTCCCCGACACGGACGAAAAATGGAAAGGTGCGGACTCCATGTCCATGTTACGCGAAGTCGTTGCCTTAATCAAAAAAGAGGGCTACGCTCCGCAAAACCTCTCCGTTGCAATCCAAGCGGAACGCCCTCGTCTTGCGAAATACATTGACAGTATGAAAAACAACCTCGCAATCGCCCTAAATCTTGCCCCCGCCGCAGTCGGTGTTGCTGCAGGTACCAACGAGGGCTTGGGCTACGTCGGCGAGGGCAAAGGGATTACGGTCAACGCATACGTACTGCTCCGCACTGCGTATTGATAAGGGTCAAGGGAGATGCTCCCTTACGGATTGTTAAGACAGAAACTTTTCCCCCCCCGTTAAGCGAAACCAGCCACACCCACTACATATACGAGGTACTTTACCATGGCAACGAAAACAAAAACGCCCACTACGCAATACGTCTGTTCCCAGTGCGGTTTTACCGCGCCGAAATGGCTGGGAAAATGTCCCGATTGCGGGAATTTCAATACCCTGCAGGAAGAGATCGTGCGCGTAGCGGAACCCCCGAAAAACGAGCTTAGAAAGGGCGTGTCCGAAATGCGGATCAAAGCCCTTCCTCTCTCCAAAGTCGGCTATGAAAAATTCGATCGTGTGAAGAGCGGTATTTCCGAATTCGACACCGTGCTTGGCGGCGGCATCGTCCGCGGCTCTTTGGTGCTCCTCGGCGGCGATCCAGGGATCGGTAAATCCACCCTCTTGACCCAGGTCTCCGCTTACCTTGCCCAAACGCAGGACTCCCCCACCCTCTACGTCTCCGCAGAGGAAAGCTGTTCGCAGGTAAAAATGCGCTGTGAAAGACTGGGGTTAAACTCGGACAACCTGCTCCTTTTGAACGAAACTTGCCTGGAAGACATCGAGGCAAACCTCGGCGAAAGCAAGTTCGTCGTCATTGACTCCGTACAGGCGATCTATACGGAAACCCTCTCCTCGGCGGCAGGTTCCGTCGGGCAGGTGCGGGAATGTGCGGCAAAACTCATGCGTATCGCAAAATCCCAAAACATCACCTTTTTCATCATCGGCCACGTTACAAAAGAGGGTTCTTTGGCAGGACCGAAAGTACTGGAACATATCATGGACACCGTGCTGTATTTCGAGGGTCAGCAAGAGGATAATTACAAACTCCTTCGCGCGGTGAAAAACCGTTTCGGTTCGGCGCAGGAGGTAGGCGTGTTCGAGATGACGGAGGCTGGGATAAAGAGCGTCAACGATTATGCAGAGCTATTTTTATCCGAAACGCGCGGACTGGCGGCAGGTTCCACAGTCACCCCTTCCGAGAGCGGCAACCGTTGCATGAACGTGGAGATACAGACCTTGATTGCAAAGACGGCGTACGGTCAACCCAGAAGAATGAGCCTTGGGGTGGATTACAATCGGTTGGTGGTATTGATCGCCGTTTTGGAAAAGCGCTGCGGTATCCCCTTTTGGTCGTCGGACGTATATATCAACGCGATGGGGGGTATTCGCCTGGAAGAACCGTCCGTTGATCTTGCCGTGTGCGCCGCTTTGGCGAGCGCCGCAAATGATATCCCCATCGACAAGTACACCGCCATTTTCGGCGAAGTAGGTTTGACGGGCGAGATTCGCCCCGTGACCTATGCAGACAAGCGCGTCAACGAGTGCATTAAGACGGGGTTCAAGCGGGTAATCCTGCCTGCAAAAAATATGAAATCCTGCGAGAAATACAAAGGCAAGATCGAGCTTATCCCCGTTCAATACGTCGGGCAAATGATCAAAGCATTGCACTTAAAAAACAACTAAGTTTAGACAAAATAAACGGGCAGGTATGCGTTGAACGCATACCTGCCCATACTTTTTTATCTTTTACTCTTCGGGATTAGGGGTTTCTTCCGTTTCAGCAACGTCAGATACAGCCGTCTCTTCCACAGTTTCGACCGTTTTCGCTAAAGCCGCCTTTTTCTTTCTCCATGCCTTGATTTCAGGAATGATATGTGGCAGAGAAACCAACGTAAACAGCACGCACAAAACACCCAGATACAACACAAGGCGCACCCAGATATTTTCAGGCAAGATATTCGCAATCGAATCCCCTGCCGTACCCTCTGCAAGGTACATAAAATTCGCGCCCTCGATATTCATGTTTGCAATAATCGCCAGCGTCGCCAAAACCGCAAGCATTGCGAACGGTTTATACACCCGTCTGTAATTCGCCCTGAACCCATGCACGAACATCATATAGAAGACCGCGAAAATGGGCAAGGAATGTTCCAGCCAGAACTGATAATATCTTGCGTATGTAGGACCCGTGTACATGATGACCGCAGGCGTGAAGAAAGGAATCACCCCCAAAGTCAAGCACACGTAATAGCAGATATCAAACAAATGCTTACTCTTTTTCATGAGCATAAACGCCGCGATATACGCAGACCATTCGCATACCTGCAAAGGAAGATAGGTAAGGAGCTGATCGAGATCGTTGCTGCCGCCGTTGCCAACGTATAAAAGGCGCCAGTAATAGAAACCCTCGTTAAGGATCAACACCGCGCCCAAAGCAAAACGCAACGTTTCTTCCCCTTTCCAAGCCGCTATCTTCTCACGATAACGATAGGTGAGGAAAATCGCCAAGCCGAGCAAAATCATCGGCAGAAAATGCCAGAACGAATAATATTGAAAATCCTGCTCCAAACTATACCCGAAAAAGCCTTCGTGGTAGAACTCATATACAAACGGTTCCATTGTTTACCCTCTCTTTCGTTTTATAACAATTTCGCCAGCAGGTCTTCCCTATCCTCAAAGGACAGATACACGGGGGGCACGTCGAGTACCGTTTTGCACCCGAATACCCCTTCCTTGTTCAGACGGTACGCCGCCCTTGCATACGCAACGAGCACCGAAGCCGTAAATTCCGCATTGGAATCAAGCTTTAAAGAATATTCGATCACGTGCTTATGTTCGCCGTTTTTGCCAGTAACGCCGCTGCGGATCACCACGCCGCCGTGAGGCAAACCGCCGTGTTTCTCATTCAGTTCTTCCTGCGAGATAAAATGCACCGTCGTATCATAATCGGCAAAATAGTTGGGCATCGTCTTGATTTCGTTTTCAATACGCGCAAGATCCGCCCCCTCTTTTGCAACGACGAAACATTCTCTCGTGTGCTTTTCACGGACGGAAAGGTTGGGATTTTCCCCCTTTCTAACCGCCTGCAAAGCGCTCTCTACGGGAATCGTGTACTGTTTTGCATCCGCTACCCCCTCGATACGGCGTATTGCGTCCGAATGTCCTTGGCTGACCCCTTTCCCCCAGAACGTATAATCTTTCCCCTGCGGTAAAATCGCACCCGAATACATGCGTGCAAGGGAGAACATACCAGGATCCCAACCGACGGAAATAATCGCCGTCTTTTTGTTCGGCAAAGCCGCCGCCTCAACGTTTTTCAGGTGTTGAGGGATTTTTGCGTGCGTGTCGAAACTGTCCACTACGTTAAAATGTTGCGCGAGCGTCGGGGTCTGCTGGGGCAGGTCGGTAGAGCTTCCCCCGCACAGCACCATGACGTCGATTTCGTCCTTTTTGTTTTCCATCTCGTTGACGGAATATACAGGCACGCCCGTCAACGTCTGCACGCTGTCGGGATTACGCCGTGTGAATACCCCTACGGCGGTCATATCGGGACTGTTTTTCAACGCCAATTCTACGCCGCGACCCAGGTTTCCGTAACCGTAAATACCTACGCGAATACTCATAATTCTCTCCTTTTTAATTGTTTTCTTCCTATACATTATAGCACATCAAAACAGTTTTTTCAACCGCTGAAAGAGAAAAAATCCACTCATTTGCCATATTTCCCCTACGCGGAGCAAAATCCCCCTACAAAAACAGCAGGCGCGCGCCTTTTACAAGGCGCGCGCCGTTTTTAATCTTTACCGCACTTATTCACTTTTCACTATTACTTATTACTTACCAAATGGCAATTTCGCCGTTGTGGTCATAGTACCAATAATTCCCCTCTTCCGTCGGCTGTGTTTCGCTGTAATAATATCTGGTGGCGTTGGTTAAATAATAGTTATTATCTTCAATCGTAATCTCCGACCAATCTTCCGCCGTACCGTTATAATATACACTCGTCAAGTTATAGATTTCAGAGAACGCACCATAACTGATACTCGTCACGTTATTGCCGATTGTCACGTTCGTCAAGTTATCGCAATTATAGAATGCATACTCGCCAATCGAAATCACACCGTCGCCAATTTCCACACTCGTTAAGTTATCGCAATGAGCAAATGCATACTCGCCAATCGAGGTCACGCTGTCAGGGATTACTATGCTCGTTAAGTTATCGCAGGCATAGAACGCCCGATAAGAAATCATAGTCACACTGTCGCCAATTTCCACACTCGTCAAGTTACTGCAAAAATAGAACGCAGCATCACCAATTGAGGTCACACCATCGGGGATTACAACGCTCGTCAAACTTTCGCAAGAAGAGAACGCATACGGTTTTATTTCTTTTATTGTGTCAGGAATGACAAGTTCTGTTACAAGATTATCATTTAAATACAAATTGTTTTCGTAAGTTAAAGGATTTGCATAATAGTTGCCAAACGAAATATTGCACCAAGCCTCTATATCATGGATATATACAGACGTCAAATTATTGCAATTATAGAACGCGTCCTCGCCAATCGAGGTCACACTGTCGGGGATTACTATGCTCGTTAAGTTATCGCAATCATAGAACGCCCGATAACCGATACTCGTCACACTATCGCTAATTACCACGCTTGTTAAGTTATAGCAATAAGCGAACGCATTATTATCAATCGCGTTACCACCTATAATCTCAACCGATTGCAAGCTGCCTTTCGAGATTGAAGCTATCGCCGTCGTTGGTATTACCGCAGTTTCAATCGGACATCCAGAGAACGCCTCATAACCAATCGAGGTTACATTTTCAGAAATGAACACACTCGTCAAGCTATCACAATAAGCGAATGCATAATCATTAATGATGTTTACACTATCAGGGATTACCACGCTCGTCAAGTTATCGCAATCACAGAACGCGTTATAACCAATGGTCGTCACGTTATTGCCGATTGTCACGTTCGTCAGGTTATCGCAATCATGGAACGCATGCCCACCGATTACCGTCACACTGTCGGGGATTGCAATCGAAGTCAAACGAGAACTGCCAGAAAGCGCATAATCTGCAATAATCTTAGTATCTTCATGAATGGTATAGGAAGAATAGTTTTTATTGACAGACACGATCAACGCGTAATAAGGATTATTTTCATTTCCTAAATATTTTGCGTTGCCATAGGTCGTATATTGCAAATTATTGCAATTAGAGAACGCCTCGTTACCAATCGAGATCACGCTGTCGGGGATTGTCACACTCGTCAAGTTATGGCAACTATAGAACGAAGAGGAACCAATTGAGGTTACACCGTCGCCGATTTCCACGCTCGCCAAATCATAGCAATAAGCAAACGCATAATTACCAATCGAGGTCACGCCGTCGGGGATGCAGACGTTTGTCAATCTATGGCAATTAGAAAACGCCTCATTACCGATCGAAGTTACGCTGTCGCCGAGTTCCACACTTGCCAAGTTATAACAAGATTGGAACGCGCAATCACCAATCGAGGTCACACCGTCGCCAATCACCACACTCGTCAAGCTGTTGCAATCTGCGAACGCATAATTACCAATACTCGTCACACTGTCGGGGATTACCACGGATGTAATTGTATCGTTATTCTTAAACGCCTCTTGATAAATCGTCCTTACGTGCAAATCGTTGTACGTTTCTGCAAAGCGAATCTTGGTTGCACTGCCCTCATACCCGATTACCTCTGCATACTCGCCGTCTAACGATACGTCGTAGAGCACCCCTGCGGTCGCCCCGATTAGCTGTCCGCAGATAGAACAATCTCCGTTGTCCGTTACGTCATGTTCTGCCTGTTCCGTTACGCTATCGCACGTCTCGCAATCGTACCAGTGATAAGAGCCGTCATAAGAATATTCCGTCCCCCACGTATGATCGATAATATCGGTATAATTATCCACCTCTACCTTTCCGCAGATAGAACAGGTCTTCGTATCATACCCTTGTTCTTGGCAGGTAGGATCTATTGTGACAGTATCCCAAGCGTGATGTAAATAACTGCCCTGTTGCCATTCTATCACGTTGCAGGCAGAGCAGGTATGGAAGAATATTCTGTCTTCACAAGGTGTGTCATCCGTTGTAAATGCCGTCCATTCTCCATAGCTATGTACGTGTCCTTGCGTTTGGGGCAGAACCACCGTCTGCGTACTACCGTCCGTAAAGGTAATCTTCAGACCGCCGTTTTCGTCGTATTCTACCTTTTCAATACCGATGCCTTGTTCACCTTGAGGACCTTGGTCGCCCTGAGGGCCTTGTTCACCTTGAGGACCTTGGTCGCCCTGAGGGCCTTGTTCACCCTGAGGGCCTTGTTCACCTTGAGGACCTTGGTCGCCCTGAGGGCCTTGGTCGCCTTGCTCCCCTTGCTCGCCTTGAGGACCTTGTTCACCTTGAGGACCTTGGTCACCTTTATCACCCTTTTCGCCTTTCAGCCATTTAAAAAAATCTGTCTCCGTGCCCGTATTGCCGTTTTCCAGCCAAATATCATATACCGATTTTCCGTCTTCGCCCTTGATGGTCGCCAACCATTCTTCATAGGTAAGCGGTTTTTGGTCGTTTGATAACGTCTCTCTCACGTACTTTAAATATACGTTTCTGATTTCGGTAGAGCCCGTCGCCGTATTCTGGCTACTGCTGCTATTTAAGCTGCTATTTCCCGTTGTATCGTCTTTACATGCAGACAGCGCAAATCCGCTGACCGCAACACACGCCAGCGCAAGCAACGAGATACACGTTTTCTTCAATCCTTTCATAAAAGCCTCCGTACGTTACTTCTATTCTAAAATGATATATAATATCATTCTACCACTTTATCCAACCTCTGTCAACCGTTTTTTTGCTTAGAGGACAACAAAAAAACAGCCCCCGAAAGAGCTGTTTTATCATTCTTAATACATTTCGATATACGCGTCGCGTTCTGCGCCGACGGATACGTATTTAATTTTGCAACCGCACGCCTCTTCAAGATACTTCACGTAATCGAGCGCTTCCTTGGGCAGATCTTCCACCTTGCGGCATTTGGAGATGTCGCAGTTCCAACCCTTTACCGTCTTGAAGATGGGTTTACATTCGTCCAAAACGTCGATGAACGGGAATTCGTGAATTTCTTTGCCGTCCAATTCGTACGCGACGCAGACCTCGATTTCTTCATAGTCCGACAAAACGTCCATTTTCGTGAGCGCGATCTCGGTTGCGCCTTGGCAACGGATACCGTAACGGGAAGCCACGATATCGAAAGGACCTACTCTTCTAGGTCTGCCCGTTGCCGCGCCGTATTCTCCGCCGAGCTGACGCAATTTCTCTGCTTTTTCCCCGAAATATTCCGCCGTGAAAGGACCTTCCCCTACGCAGGTGGAATATGCTTTCATGATACCGATGGAATTGTCGAGTTGGAGCTGAGGTACGCCTGCCCCGATAGGTGCGTATGCCGCAATCGTCGAGGAAGACGAGGTATAGGGATGGATACCGAAATCGATATCGCGCATCGCCCCAAGCTGTGCCTCGAACATGATATTTTTACCCTGCGCGTGCGCTTCGGTCAGATACAACCCAACGTCGCAAACGAACGGAGCGAGCGCTTTGCCAAATTCTTCAAAATATGCGATCATATCTTCCGTCAAGATCGGGTCAGCGTGATAACCGCCCACAACGGAGAGGTTTTTCCATTCTACGATATCCGCAACGCGCTTGTAAAGGCGTTCGGGATTAAGCAGTTCCCCCATACGGAACGCTTTTTTGAAATATTTATCCGCATATACGGGCGCGATACCGCGGCGGGTAGAACCGAATTTTTTACCAGCCAAACGATCTTCTTCCAAACAGTCCTGCAATACGTTGTAGGGCATGGTGATAACCGCTCTGTCGGAAATTTTTAAGTTTGCAGGAGTGATGTTGATCCCCGCTTCTTGCAATCTTGCCATTTCACCGCAGAGGTGCTTGATATCAATAACCATACCAGGGCCCATTACGTTGACAACGTCTTCACGCAAAATCCCCGAAGGAAGCAGGTTCAAAACAAATTTTCCTTTTTCATTGATAACGGTATGCCCTGCGTTGTTACCGCCCTGATAACGGCAAACGACGTCGAATTTCTCGCTGAGAAGGTCAACCATTCTGCCTTTGCCTTCGTCGCCCCAGTTGATACCGCAAATAGATGTAAGCATATTTATACGTTCTCCTTTTACGTAAAAATTGCAGGAACAAAACGCGAAAAAACCGAGCATTTTTGACTTTTTACGCCTAAAACGCCCTTTTACCGCATTTTATTTGCAATTTATTATAGCCTTTTCTTTTACACTTGTCAAGCATAAACAGCCCACTTGAACGCTTTTCATGATTTTTCGTCAAACAATTTATATTTTTTAGCAATTTTTCCGTGCGGTATTGACAATTCCCCAAAAAAGGGGTATTATAATAGTATGAACAATAATTATAAGGAGGAAATCGTATGTATTGCAGAGAATGCGGTGAAAAATTGACGTTGCGTTTTTGCGAAAACGAGGGCTTGATCCCCTATTGCGCACAGTGCCGTTCGTACATGTTCCCACTGTTTTCCGTCGCGGTTTCCATGGTCGTTACCAATCGCGCGCAAGATAAGATACTGCTTGCTAAACACGTCGAAGACGAGGATTTTATCCTGTTCGCAGGCTATATCAAAAAGGGCGAAAACGCCGAAAAAACCATTCCCCGCGAAATCAAGGAAGAACTGGGGCTCAGCGTCGTAAAAACGAAATATATGTCCTCGCGCTACCATGCGCCTAAGGACGTTTTGATGCTGAATTACATCGTCGTGGTCGAAGATCAACCGATCAAACTCAAAGAAGACGAGATCGCCGAAGCGCGTTGGTGTACCCCCGAAGAAGCGGTTGCATTGATCAGAAAAGGCACGACGGCAGAATTTTTCTTAAACAACGCGGTCAAAGAACTGAAAAAGAAAATCTAAACCACAGGTTTTCGACACGGCTTGAGACAACCTCAAGTCGTGTTTTTATTTTTTTCTTTATACGCCCTCTTTTTATCTCCACGCCGTTGACTTTTTTCAGCGTTTCTGCTATACTAATAAAGATAATGATTTTTACAAAAGGAGCACGCGATGAACAAAATCGGCTTTGATAATAAAAAATATCTGTCCATGCAGTCGGAAAAGATTCAAGAACGCATCAATGCTTTCGGGGACAAGCTCTATCTCGAATTCGGCGGGAAGCTTTTCGACGATTATCATGCGGCTCGCGTGTTGCCCGGCTTTGAACCGGACAGCAAAATCAAAATGCTGTTGAAATTGAAATCGGTCGCGGAGATCCTCGTGGTCATCAGCGCGAACGATATCGTGAAGAATAAATACCGCAGCGACCTTGGTATCACCTACGACGCAGACGTTATCCGCCTTTTGGATATCTTCAAAAGCAAGGGTCTGTACGTAGGCAGCGTCGTTATGACCATGTATCAGCCTCAACCCGCGGTCGACGGCTTTATCAAACGCCTGGAGAACCTCGGTATGCCCGTGTATAAACACTATGCGATCGAGGGCTACCCCTCCGACGTGCATAAGATCGTCAGCGAGGATGGCTACGGTAAAAACGAATACGTGCCGACCAAACGCAAACTGGTCGTCGTGACCGCTCCCGGTCCTGGCAGCGGGAAAATGGCCACTTGCCTTTCTCAGCTCTATCACGAAAACCTGCGCGGCGTAAAGGCAGGCTATGCCAAGTTCGAGACTTTCCCGATCTGGAATATCCCCCTTTCCCACCCCGTCAATATCGCCTACGAAGCGGCAACCGCCGACCTTAACGATATGAATATGATCGACCCGTACCATCTTGATAATTACGGCACGCTAGCGGTCAATTATAACCGCGACGTGGAGATTTTCCCCGTTGTGTCCGCAATGCTTGAAAAAATCCTCGGTTATTCCCCCTACAAATCCCCCACGGATATGGGCGTGAATATGGCAGGTAACTGTATCGTGGATGACGAGGTTTGCAAACTCGCCTCTAAA
The DNA here is from genome assembly GCA_015069365.1 of Clostridiales bacterium. GTDB lineage: Bacteria > Bacillota > Clostridia > Christensenellales > Borkfalkiaceae > Scatosoma. The sequence continues at coordinate 48,667 of SVIT01000003.1, forward strand.
AACGAGATTATTCGCCGTTATTACGCCGCACTCTGCGACGCGAAAAAAGGCAGAATTTCTAAGGACGTCGTCGGGAAACTGGAACTTCTGATGCAAAAATCGGGCATTTCGGTCGAGGAGAGAAAAGCGATTGCTCCCGCAATGCAAAAGGCGGAACTCACGGGCGGCCCTGCCGTTGCAATCGAACTCAACGACGGCAGAATCGTTACTGGTAAAACAGGCGACCTTTTAGGCGCGTCCGCGGCATGCCTTCTCAACGCGCTGAAAATGTTGGGGGATATCGACGATGAAATCGAACTCATTTCTCCTAATATTATCGAACCTTTGCAAAGGTTGAAAGTACGGCATATGGGCTCGGTCAACCCCCGTCTGCACACGGACGAAGTGTTGATGGCGCTCTCCATCTGCGCCGTAACCGACCCCAAAGCAAAAAAAGCCGTGGCGCAGTTGGATAAATTGAAGAACTGCGAAGTCCACTCTTCCGTTATGTTGGGGCACGCAGACGAACGCACTTTCAAATCCTTAGGTATGCACCTCACCTGCGAACCGCAAAGACACGTTGTTATAACGGAATTATCTTAAATATAGAGCGTAAAAAGCGAGGGTTTCCCCTCGCTTTTTTGTTTGGACAAAGGAATAGCGCGCGCCTTTTCAAGGCGCGCGCCGTTTTTATTTCTTCCGCACTTATTCACTTTTCACTATTACTTATTACTTACCAAATGGCAATCTCGCCATTTTGGTCATAGTGCCAATAATTCCCCGACGTTGCAGGCTCGGTTTCACTGTAATAATACATCGTTGCGTTGGTTAAAGGGGTATTATTAGAACCCACCGTCACACCCGACCAATCTTCTGCCGTGCCTTTATAATATACACTCGTCAAGCTATCGCACTCCCAGAACGCCCAATAACCGATACTCGTCACACTGTCGGGAATCACCACGCTCGTCAAGTCACTGCAATTCCAGAAAGCCCCAGCCTCAATAGAGGTCACAGGTAAACCTTTATGCATTTCTGGAGTAACAACTTCCCCCTTAGCATGTTTTACTTTTTTAAGCGTATATCCTTCGTCTCCTACCGAATATACCAATCGGGTCGGCAATACTTGATTCATAGTCTCCCCAACAATCTTCCCAATTACATTACACGATGCAGACCCGAATGCGAAACAAAGACCTGCCAACAGACCTAAGAAAAATTTCACAAAAGTTTTTTCATAAAAAACCTCCTCTCTTTCTTCGAGATGATCAAAAAAAATGATATATTGTATCGTTTTACCACTATTTCCCTATCTTGTCAACCCTTTCTCTTTTTTAAGCGGTAAAAGAAAAGTGCCCTGCCTGGGCACTTTTTCCGTCATATATCCAATTTCATATCTCCGTCCTTGATCCAGCCTTTCTTTCTCATAAATTCCGAAATTAAGAAATTCAGCACCGCAGGCAGCACAATCATCAACAAAATAATCCCCACGCAGCCAAGCCAACCCTCGGTATAATTGAACAGATCGAACACACCGACCAAACCGCTGGTACCCATACCGCCGCCCGCCGTTCCGCATTTCAACCCAAACACGCAGGTCGAAAGCGGGCCTAAAACCGCGCTGGAAATGATCATCGGCAACATAATAATAGGCTTTTTCATGACGTTCGGGATCTGTAACATACTCGTCCCAATCCCCTGCGAAATCAAACCGCTTACCTTGTTTTCACGGAAACTCGCCACAGCGAAACCGACCATGTGACACGCGCAACCGACCGTCGCCGCACCGCCCGCAAGGAGCATTGCATGATAGTTCTCGCCGCTCGGTCCCAACGCCAATACGGGACTGGCAACAGCCACCCAAATTGCCGCGGACGAGGTAGGCATGGTCAAGAGTACGCCCATAATCACCGCAATTACAATCCCCATGACAAAGGGTGTGATTTCCGTCGCAACGGCGATCAAAACACCCAACTGATTGACGAGCCAAATAAACGGATACGCAACGTACACTCCTCCGAACGCAAGCAATAACGTCCCCAAGGGCACGAGCAAAATATCCAGTTTCGTCTTCCCTGCGTACAGCTCGACAAGTTCCACGACGAACATCGTCACCACGTACGCGCCGATCGGATTCCCAGGAAGCCCCGCCGTCAACAACACCGTCGGTACGCCTGCGCCGACAATGAGTTTGTCCGCAAACGCCCCTACCATGCCTGCAACCGCCGCGGAAAATACAAGCAGCTTGTTCTTTCCCAACGCGTGCGCAATCCCGACGCCGATCCCCGCGCCCATCAGGGCTTTTGCGATATTCGCTATGTAGCCGAGGGTGTGCCCGAAATAATTATCGCCCAGCCAACCTGCAATCTGCGCCAAAATCGTACCTGCGATCAAGGTGACGAACAACCCCTGCGCCATTCCCGAAAACGCCGTGATAAACCAACGTTTCGGCAACGCTTTACCGTACTCTTTCAGCTTGTCTAATAACGCCTTTTCTTTCTTTTCAGTCTCTTCCATATAGCTTTTACTCCTATATCCAAGTAAACCCAGTATACCACTTCATTCGATAAAAATCAAGCGAATTGAGACAATCGATAAAAATTTATTGATTCGATAATTTTTCACGAATGGAAAAGCCGCCCTTTTCAAAGGACGGCTCTCCGTGGTTGCTTATTTTCTTTCAAAGCTATCACAGCAAGTACAGCAATCTGCGCTGCTGTTGCAGGTATTGCCGACGTGGATTTTACGCAACGTGCAAAAATCCCCTGCGCAGTTGTACTTACATTCAGTCACTCCGCAACCGATACTGGTGTTTACATCATTCCCTTTTTCATTCATCATAACAAAAATCCTCCTTTAAAGGTATAGACAGTATGCGTAAATATTCAAAAGATTATTGACATTTGTAAAATTTTCTTGTAAAATATATATGAACAAGGAAAAAGGAGGATATGTAATATGAAAGTTATCTTAACGGCAGACGTAAAAGGTACGGGTAAAAAAGGCGACGTAGTTGAGGTTGCAGACGGTTACGGAAGAAATTTCTTGGTGAAGAAAGGGCTTGCGCAAATCGCAACCGCAAGCAACGTACATGAAGCGGCACAGAAAAAAGCCGCGCAAGAATTCCATAAGGCGGAAGAAATCAAGGCGACAAAAGCTCTAGCAGCAGAGCTGAACGGCAAGACGGTACCCGTCAAGATCAAAGTCAGCGAAAACGGCAAAGTCTTCGGTAGCGTTACCTCTTTGCACGTAGCGGAAAGTTTGTCCGCGATGGGGTTTGATATCGACAAGAAAAAGATTAAGATGGATCCCGTGAAAAACCTCGGCGCATACCAGGCAGAGGTACGTTTCATGGAAGGCATTTCGGCAAAAATCACGGTTTCCGTAGAAAGTTTATAAAATATACTATAGAAGGCGTTTTATGGAAGAATTGAATAAATCTGAAGAACCCGTTTCCATGGGGCAGGCACCAAACCTGCCTCCTAAAATAACGAAAGACAATATCAATCCCCTACCCGAAGGGAAAAAGGGAATCATTCTCTCTTGGGTAAGATCGCTCTCCCTGACCGTTGTCGCGGCACTTTTGGTCGCGTTTGCGGCACACTGCTTGATCGCCCCTAACGAGTTCACGATCGGCGGCGCAAGCGGTATCGCCATTCTCGTCAGCGTTGCAACGAACGGAAAAATCCAGCAAAGTATCGTTTTGCTCTGTATCAACCTGCCGATGGTTTGTTTGGCTTTTATATTTGTCAAACGCCGTTTCGCGATCCTTTCCATAACCAGTATCGGACTGCAAAGTTTCTTTTTGTTCCTCTTTGAAAAGGTACTTCCCGACTTCACGCTGGATTTCGGCGAGGGCGGACAAAAAATCTTCGCGGCGATCGCGGCGGGGCTTTGTATCGGTACGGCTGTTGCGCTTGCGCTCAAGGCGGGCGGCAGCACGGGCGGCGCGGATATCCTTGCCGTTCTCATTCAAAAGAAATTCGCGGCGACCTCGATCGCTTGGATGCTGTTTGCAATCAATAGCGTTGTTATCGCCTCCTCTTTGTTCGTATTCAAGAACACAGAATCCCTCGCAATGAGATTGCTCCCGATTATGATGTCCGTCTTCGAGGCGTATATCGAAAGTAAAACGAACGAATCGGTCACCAACGGGTTCCAGTCGGCAAGAGAATTCCGTATCATCACGGATAAACCAGACGAGATTTCTCAGGCGTTGATGTTTGAACTCAGCCGCGGCGTGACGGCACTCCCTGCAACGGGTATGTACACGAAAGAACCGCGTACCATGCTCCTTTGCGTAGTCAACCGCAGACAGGTAGCAACCTTAAGAAAAATCACCAAATCCATCGACCCCGATTCTTTCGTGGTTATGACCAACGTTTCGCAGGTTTTAGGGCTTGGTTTCTACACCACAGAACTATAAAATTACATAGGAAATAAGGACGGTTTACCCGTCCTTTTCTTTTTCGGCTTTTTCCCTGATATTCCTTGACTTTGCGCGATTTTCGTCCGTTTTTTCGCCCTCTTCCCCTTTTTAATGAAAAAAATACAAAAAACCCTTTATTTTTCTGGGTTTTTCGCGATTTTTTTTGTTTCTCCCCCTTGACAAATGGAAAAAGATAGGCTATAATAATTTTACTTAAAACTTTTGCGTTTAAGAATTTTATTTAGAAAGGGGATATAACTCTTATGAACAAAGGCGAATTGATTAAAGCTATTGCAGACAAAGCAGGTTTCACGCAGAAAGATGCAGCTGTTGCTTACGACGCAGTGATCGCTTCCATTACGGAAGCTTTGAAAGCTGGTGAAAAAGTACAGCTCGTTGGTTTCGGTACGATCGAAGTAAAAGACGTTCCCGCTAAAACCGGTATCAACCCTCAGACGAAGGCTCCCGTGGAAATTCCCGCTTGCAAGAAGCCCGTTATGAAATTCGGTAAGGCTTACAAAGATCTTATCAACAACTAATTAAATTCGTTTAAAAAGCCGAGGACAACCCCTCGGCTTTTTGCTTGCTAAAATATAAGTAAAGACTTTCTTTTTTAATTATATAATGGAAGTGAATATAGTAAAAGCGAGGTTCCCCTCGCTTTTTTCGTCCTTAATACATTTTACTTTCTATCTGCGAAATAATCGATTCTCATCGCTTTCTTCACGTCTGCAAGGGTCGCCGCCGCCGTCTTTCTCGCTTCTTCGCTCCCCTTATACAACATATCCCATACCGCAGGGATATCCTTTGCCAGTTCTTCTCTCTTCAGACGAATCGGCTCTAAAATCTCCTGCATGACCGCATTGAGGAATTTCTTAACCTTCATATCCCCAAGGCCGCCTCTTTCATAATGCGCCTTTAATTCGCCCAAATTCGCATATTCGGACAGGTATCTTTGGAAATGTTCGTCCGTCGAAAAAGCTTCAAGATAAATGAACGTGGGGTTGTTTTTCGTGTCGCCTGGATCAGTCACCTTAATGTGGTTGGGATCGGTGTACATACTCATGACCTTGCGCTTGATCTCGTCCGCGCTGTCCGAAAGATAGATACAATTCCCCAAAGACTTACTCATCTTCGCCATACCGTCCGTCCCAGGCAATCTCAAACACGCCTTGTTGTCGGGCAATACCGCTTTCGGTTCGATCAAAGTCTCCCCGTACAAGCCGTTGAAACTACGTACAATCTCGCGCGCCTGCTCCAACATAGGCAACTGGTCTTCTCCTACGGGCACTGTATTCGCCTTAAACGCCGTAATGTCCGCCGTCTGCGACACGGGATAGGTCAAAAATCCCATCGGGATTGAAAGTTCAAAATTCTTTTGCTTTAACTCCGCCTTGACCGTCGGATTTCGCTCCAAACGCGCCAACGTCACGAGATTCATGTAATAGAATGTGAGCTCCGTCAGCTCTGCAACGTGCGATTGCACGAAAATGGTGGACTTTGCGGGATCAATACCGCAAGCCATATAATCGAGCGCAACCTCGGTAATATTCGCGCGCACTTTTTCGGGATTATCGAAATTGTCGGTAAGCGCCTGCGCGTCTGCAATCATGACGTAAATTTTATCGAATTTACCGCTGTTTTGCAATTCTACGCGACGTTTTAACGACCCTACGTAATGCCCGATATGCAATTTCCCCGAAGGACGATCCCCCGTCAGAATAATGTTTTTCATAATTCACCTCTTTCGCTTTGCCAAGCAAAGCAGTTTCCTTGTTACGCTGTTCTTTCCCCGCATAGCGCGAGGCGATTTTGTCCATACTGACAGTATGAAACGAAATTATCTTCTTATGATTGCCGTGCTGTTTGTTTGCACGATGAGTATGGTCTTTTCTGCCACCCATGTCTTTGATGAACGCAAAAATACGCCCGTTTTTTCAAAGCAACGACAAGAGCAAAAGTTGGAACATACCCCCCTTCCTCATCTGCATTTTCCAAAGCTTAGCAAAGAGTTCTTTTCTCAGTTCGCACCGTAAGTATTACGGTAGTTATACATTGCCTCGAGGTGTTCTTTGCCGTCTACGACACCCTGTTCGATCGCCTCGATAATGTCGTTCATGGTAACGACCGAATACACGTCGATACCAAATTCTTTCTTCGCTTCCGAAACCGCGGACAAATCGCTGTTGAGCGCCTTTTCCTGACGGTCAACGGAAATGATCATACCAACGACCTGAACCTTTGCCGCCGCTTCCAGCTTGGGTAAAATTTCTCTCAGAGCCTTACCCGACGTCATAACGTCTTCAATAATGATAACTTTTTCGCCGTCTACGAGCTGTTTCCCGACGAACAAACCGCCCTCGCCGTGGTCTTTGACCTCTTTTCTGTCAAAGCAATAGTTCAGCTCCTTATCATAATTATGATACAGCGCGATTGCCGTAGCTACAGACAAAGGAATCCCCTTATACGCAGGGCCGACCAAAGTCTCCGCTTCCAACCCATTGTCATGGATACACGCCGCGTAATATTCGCCAAGTTTCGCGAGCTGTTTGCCCGTCTTATAATTGCCCGTATTGATGAAATAGGGAGCAATTCTACCACTCTTTAAAGTGAATTCGCCAAAACGCAATACGCCGTTGTTAACCATGAAACGGATAAATTCCTGTTTGTAAGTATATGCCATAATTCTCACTCCTTAATACGTATTCAACTGCAAAACGCCCGTCAATTCGGAAACGTTTTTCACTCCGTGTTTATCACACCATTCGTTCAATCCGCGAATGATCTTCGGCATTGCATACGGGTCAGTAAAGTTCGCCGTACCTACCTGCACCGCCGTTGCGCCCGCCATCAAAAACTCGATCGCATCTTCCGCACAAGTAATACCACCCATACCAATGATGGGGATATTGACTGCCTGTGCCGCCTCGTAGGTCATTCTTACCGCAATCGCCTTCACGCCTGCACCCGATACACCGCCCGTGTTGTTGGCAATGATCGGTTTTCTGCGCTCGATATCAATCGCCATACCCGTCAAGGTATTGATGAGGGAAATGCAATCCGCACCCCCTCTTTCCGCCGCCCTTGCATTGTTTGCAATACTCTCTACGTTGGGGGACAGTTTGACAATGAGGGGGGTTTTCTGCAACGCGTTTTTCGATACGCGGGTCACTTCCTCTACCGATTCGGGTTTGATACCGAACGCCATACCGCCGCTCTTTACGTTGGGACAGGAGATGTTGAGCTCTATCATATCCACCAAACCGTCCAATCGCGCGCATATTTTTTCATAATCTTCCAAAGTCTTGCCCGCCACGTTGGCGATTACGCAAGTCCCCGTTCCTTTCAACCATTCAAGATCGCACTCAATAAAATGCTCCACCCCTGGATTTTGCAACCCGACCGCATTCAAAATCACTCCGCGCGATTCAGCGATGCGGGGGACGGGATTCCCCAAACGAGGCTCCAGTGTCATACCTTTCGTCGATACACCGCCGATCTGACCGATATCATATAATTCGTTAAACTCCCTGCCAAAGCCGTACGTACCCGACGCGGCGATGAGGGGATTTTTTAAGGTTACACCACAAAGTTCTACCGATAAATTCGCCATATCTTACCTCTCTTACAGCTTGACCGAAGCGCAATCGAACACAGGTCCGTCCTTACATACGCGCGCCCGTTTTCCGTCCGTCATATCGCAGACGCAGACAAGACAAGCTCCGATACCGCAGCCCATTCTTTCTTCCAACGATACGTAACAACGCAAGTTTTCCTTTTCCACCAGCTCTTTCAAAGCGCGAAGCATCGGCGTAGGTCCGCAAGCAAGGACTACGTCGGGGCGGTGCCCCATCGCAAGATCCGCCGCAAACGCCTGCACGGAATTCATTTTCTCGCCGTAACTGCCATCGTCCGTTACCGCGACGAATTTTGCAGCTTTCGCGAATTCTTCCACGCCGCAAACAGCGTCTTTATTTCTATAACCGATGTACGCGGAAATCTCTTTCGTTTGTCCGTATTGACGTAAAACGGAAATCAGTGGGAACACCCCTACGCCACCGCCGACCAAAGCGACTTTGTATTCGTCCTCCTCCACGTAAAACCCGTTACCGAGCGGCATTAAGACATTTAATCTCGTACCTGCCCCCATCGTTTTTAATTTTTGCGTACCCTCACCCTTGATCTGATAACAGAACGTAACCTCTCTTCCGTCCACTTTGCAAATTGCAATCGGGCGGCGAAGAAGATGGGTCCCTCCGACGGAAATATTCCCAAACTGCCCTGCGCGGACGGTAAAATCCTCGCCGAGCAAGAACGTGATCGCATAGATATTTTCCGCGATCTTTTCATTTTTAACGATCGTTGCAATATAATCTTTCATACAGCGTTCCTTATCGTTTATCGTCTATAATCAACCCATCTTCCCGATAACCGAGGAGAGGTCTTTTTGCATTGCGATACAAGCCGCACGCGCCGCTTCATAGTACGTGCCGCCATTCTTCTTATAAGCGCACAAAATCCCGCGCGAATTGTTGACGACGCCGCCCAAACCATTTTTACCGAAACAGCTCTTGAGCATTTCCGCATTTCCCCCTTGTGCACCGTAACCAGGGATCAGGAAGAAGGTGTGAGGAAGAACTTCGCGAAGACGCGCCGCCTCCGTGGGATGCGTTGCCCCAACAACTGCGCCGACCGCGGAATAACCGTATTTCCCGATCGTGCTTTCTCCCCATTTTTCTACCAAACCGCCCATATACTCGTACATGGGTACGCCGTTTTCCAAAATCATGTTCTGAATTTCCGCGCCCGAGGGATTAGAAGTCTTGACCAAAACGAAGATACCTTTATCATTCTTTTCGCACTGTTCCACGAAAGGCACAATGCCGTCCGAACCGAGGTAGCCGTTGACGGTGACGTAATCGGAGGGGAACGCCGCAATCTCTTCTTCATTGACAGCGGTTTTTCCCAAGAACGCCTTTGCATAGCAGGACGCCGTTGAACCGATATCGTTGCGCTTTGCGTCCGCAATCACCACCAAACCCTTTTCCGCCGCGTATTTCAGCGTTTCGTAATACGTCTGCAGCCCTGCCGCGCCGTACATTTCATAATAGGCAATCTGCACTTTTACAGACGGAACGATATCATAGATATTATCAATGATTTTCTTATTGAATTCCAATACGCGCGCCGCAACGTCTTCAAAGGTCTTCGCCCCTGCTTTCATATCGTCGGGCAGGTAATCGAACAAAGTATCCAAGCCCACGCAGGTGGAATTTTGCATAGCAATAATGCCGTCGATCAGTCTATCTGTAATCATGCTGTCTCTCCTTTTTACGCTTGATATTTAATTTCGCCGTCCACAATCGTATATTTGACCGTGCCGAACAGTTTATAACCCTTGAAAGGATTGTTTTTGCCTTTGCTGACGAATTTTTCAGGTTCAACCGTCCATTCATCATCCAGATCGGCGATCATAAGGTCTGCAACCTTGCCCTCTGCGACTTCGCCGCCCTCCAAACCGAGGATACGCGCAGGCGCGGCGGACATTTTTTCCGCCAACTGAGGAAGCGTCAATACTCCAGCCTTATAAAGGTAGGTGATTGCGAACCCGAAAGAAGTTTCAATACCGCTGATCCCAAAAGCCGCCAAGTTATATTCTACGTTTTTATCGTTTTGATGATGGGGCGCATGGTCGGTAACGATACAATCGAGCGTGCCGTCCTGAAGCCCTGCCAAAATCGCCTGTTTATCAATCTCCTCACGAATGGGGGGATTTACTTTCGTATAAGTATCAAAACCCGTAATGATTTCGTCCGTAACCGCATAGTAGTGGGGACAAGTCTCCGCCGTTACCTTAACCCCTGCGCGTTTTGCGTCGCGGATAAGGCGAACGCCGCTGTGGGTGGAAACGTGACAGATGTGTACGGGAACGTCCAAGCTCTCCGCCAACGCCAAATCACGTGCGATACAGATATCCTCAGCCGCTCTGGGAATCCCTTTCAAGCCTGCAATCGTCGAGCTCAAGCCCTCGTTGCAAACGCCGCCATCCACCAAATCTTTGTCCTCACAATGACAAAGGCATTTGATATCAAAACCGCTGGCATATTCCATCGCAAGGCGCATCAAACGGGAGTTCTTTACCGCAACGCCGTCGTCGGAAATGGCGATCGCGCCCGCTTTCTTCATCTCACCGATCTCAGCGAGCTGTTCTCCTTTCGAGCCTTTCGTGATCGCGCCCACGGGGTGTACCTTACAAAGATTCACCTCTTTAGCGCGGTGCTTGATATAGCTGACAACCACTTTATTATCTGTAATCGGGTTGGTGTTGGGCATACAGCAAATCTGCGTGAAACCGCCCTTTACCGCCGCCTTTGAACCGCTCTCGATGTCTTCTTTATACTCATAACCAGGATCACGAAGATGCACGTGCATATCGATAAGACCGGGAAAAACGTATTTGCCGTTTGCGTCGATCTCTTGACTGCCGTCTGCAGGAATCATATCCGCGATCTTGACAATTTTACCGTCTTTGATCAAAAGATCTTTCTTCTCTACGGAATTCTTCAAAACTACGTTGCCGTTTCTGATAATCATACCCATTCTCCTTATTTCGTATATTCTCTATAATCGTTGAGCAGTTTTAACGCCGCCATTCTTACCGCTATACCCGAGAAGACCTGATCTTCAATACGGCTCTTCTCATGGTCGATGACCTTGCCCGTCAGCTCTACGCCACGATTGACGGGACCAGGGTGCATAATAATCGCATTCGGTTTCGCCAGGGAAAGCAATTTTCCGTTCACGCCGTAAAATTCGGCATATTCGTTGAGCGAGGGGAAATTCCCTGCCTGCTGACGCTCTAACTGAATTCTAAGCCCCATCACAACGTCCGCATTTTCCAACGCCTCTTCACGCGAGGAGCACAGCTTTGCCCCAAGCTTGTCTATCCCTTTTGGAATAAGGGTTTCGGGAGCGTACATATACACTTCCGCACCCATTTTCTGCAACCCGAATAGGTTGGACTTTGCCACGCGTGAGTGCTTGATATCCCCCAAAATCGCCACTTTCAATCCGTCCAGCGAACCGAAATGTTCTTTCATCGTCAGCATATCAAGAAGCGCTTGGGTCGGGTGTTCGTTCATACCGTCCCCCGCGTTGAGCACCCCTGCCTTAACCGTCCTTGCAAGAAGATACGGCGCGCCGCCCATCGGATGGCGCATAATGAGAAAATCGTTGAGCTGCGCGTCCAAAGTTTTCCCGGTATCCACCAACGTTTCACCCTTAGCCACGGACGAACTGCCCGCCGCAATATTGATGACCGTTGCACCGAGGTATTTTGCCGCTAGCTCGAAACTCGTTCTCGTACGGGTGCTGTTTTCATAGAACAAAATGGTTGCCGTCTTGCCTTTGAGGTAGGACAGATTTTTCTCCCCTGCCACCAAATGGCGTTTCATTTCGCCCGCCACGTCGAGAAGCTCTGCAATTTCCTCCCTTGACAGGTCGATAAGCCCTACCAGATCTTTTCTTTTGAGCATAGTTCTCTCCTTCTTTTATTCAACCGATTTCTCACGTTGGAGAAACTTAGAAAAAAACGCCTTGAAACGAAACGTTCAAGACGCAAAGTTGCCGATTCGGATTGTTTCGTTTTTTCGGCTAATATTATACCACTTTTTTTGAAAGATGTAAAGGGTTCAAGGGCAGGTTTTTCACCTTATTCCATCATTTCTTTGATTTTTATAAAATCAATACACCTTTACGAGGCTAAAATTCAGCTTATCGCAAGAGGTCAAAAGGTACTCCACTCCGTTCTTCTCCGTCTTCAAGGGAAAATACGCCGCGCCGTGGATATGACCAAAGACCGCTTTTTTTACTCCGTTTTCCTCAAACTGCTGAGTAAAAAGAGTATCCTCTTTCTTAAGATTAAAGGGCGGATAATGGATCATCGCAATCAACGTATCCCCCTCTTGCTTCAACCGCGCCGCGTCCGCAAAGGCAAGACGGAACCGCTCCCCCTCGCGAAGATACAATTTTTCGTCCTGCTCGGTAAAATCGGCGCTGTCGGGACAAGTCCACCCGCGCGAACCAACGATGACGAATTCCCCAATCCTCACCGCGTCCGTCTGCAAAAAATAAAAGGTGTCGTCGGGTGCGGAATCGCGCAACTTCGTGATTCCGTTCCACCAGTAATCGTGATTGCCGCGGATAAAGACTTTTTTCCCAGGAAGCTCTGCAAGGGAGCGAAGATCCACCAGCGCGTCCGACATTTTCATCGCCCAGCTGATGTCCCCTGAAATCAACACGATATCCTCAGGCTGCACTTTCTTTTTCCAGTCGGTTTTTATTTTTTCGAAATGCCCTTCCCAGTTCCCACCGAAAACGTCCATGGGCTTGTCGGCGGTCGCGGATAAGTGCAGATCACTGATTGCATAAATATTCATACCGCTATTATAGCAGTTTTTCCCGCTAAAAGCAAGGTTTTTTCAGAGAATTTTTCCCCATCTTCCAAGAAAAAAGCGGCGTTTCCGCCGCTTTTTATCCATCTATTCCTCAACCGTTGGGACAGGTGTTGTTACACCCCTTGCACGCACCAGGACGCCCCTGCGGATACAAAGGCAGTTCAAAAAATCCTGCACACACTTCTTGAGAATATTCCTGCGCAGGGGGAATCACGCAATACCCATACGAGGGCACGAGGATCTCCACGGGCATAGCAATCTTCAAAATAATCGTTACGCAAAGGCTGACGGAAAAGCCCTCCGTCGCCGAAATAAACGTCCCCTCAGGGGCAACGACGCTGACCACGGCTTTCACCGTAAACGGCATAATGGAGGGGGCAGGTACGTAAAGAAGCACGTCAACGGGCATAGAAACGGTACCCGTCGCACTGCCTTCCACCCCTGCCGCGTCGGTATACAATACCTCTACGGGAATGGACACGGTCGCCTGCACTCTCGCGCAAGGTTTATCCGTCTGCCGTTCAATATTGAGGTTGGTTACCGTCGCCTCGCTGGTCGTCGAACGCGCGCTGACAAACGTCAAAGGATATGTAGGATCGGCGGGATCGAGATCGGTAAGCGTCAAAGTGTAATTTTCCATTTGCGTCTGCTTGATGCCCGCATCGAAAATCTTTTCCGCTTGAATACAGACCTTTTCCGTCAATCCGTTCAACGGATTGCCCGTGATCATACCGGGGCATTTATCCGATTGAAAATTAGAATAAAAGGACATAGTTTACCTCCTGTTACGAATATATCCGAAACCGCCGAAACGCCGTTTGGGAGAACCTCTCCCGTCCAATCTGCCCTCAGGTATGTTCGCAAACGGACTTAAAAGCGCGGCTTTTGCCGCAGTTTTCGGTCTTTCGCATTATAAGTTTCTTATTATATAGTATTCTTCGCCCCCCTCGATTGTTACTGCAAAATTACGCGCATACCGATATAAAACGCCGACGTACCGTTCTTTTTTAAATACCCCTCTTCGCTACCGCAAAGCAGTTCTTTCGTGTCCCCCTCGCGAACAAAATACGCGTCCCCCGTTTCGTTTGGAATTGATAAAATCTGTCCCTCGTATGGGGACGCACACAATCCGTTTTCTTGGGCGAGCAGGAACTCCGACACGGAAAAATACTCGGCAATCTCCCTTAAAGTCTGTCCTTTTTTCACTCTATAATATTTTCTTGGCTCTGTCTTTAACATCTCTATCAATATATGTCAGGCAGCGAAAAAAAATGCGCCCCCTTTGGACTGTTTAATTAGGGATTTTTCTAAAACGGTCTAAAAGGCGGCTCAAAACAAAGAAACCACATCCAAGAGTTTATATGCTCAAGGGTGTGGCTTTT
>SVIT01000046.1 GCA_015069365.1 Clostridiales bacterium
ATTCTTTGGAGTGCGGCGGGGTGAGCTATGAGAAAAAAGACCGTATAGAAAGCGCAATCGGTAAAATTCGTGATAAATACGGCTACGCGACCTTACAACGCGGCGTGGTGATGGAAGACGGGGCGTTGAACGGTTTAGATATTCGCGGAAAAAAAGAAGAGGAATAAGGTATAAAAAAGAGAAAAACGCCGATACTGTTTTTATCGGCGGAAGTGATAAAACATTTTTCGCTTGGATATAAAGAAGGGCTATGGAAAATCATTGTTTTCCATAGCCCTTTGTGCGTTTTAAAATAAAAAACTGCGCAAGCCTTTTTTGCCGAAATTTACCGAAGCGGAAACGCCGCAGGTGACTCCTGCAAAGCTACCTCATGGCACACGCAAACATCCGCTTAGAGCTGCTACATTCCTGTCCTGACACGGTTCACGGCATTACGTTGCATAAGACCTTGCTATCAACATTCCTTACGGCGCGCAAACCTTCCATAAACTTCGTCGAGAAAGGCATTCGGCTCTGCTATAGCGGATTGCAGATACAGGGTGCCGCTAACTCCCCGCCTATGCGCAGCTTTTATATTATACAATAGTTATCGGGAAAAATCAACTGTTTTTGCTTTGGTTTTCTTCGTTGTTTTTTGCAATAGACGGAAGTTTTTGTCAAAAAAGGCGGTTGAAGCGGAATTCTCCCGTCAAGCCGTTGACAAATTCCATGGAAAGGTCTATAATAAGTATGTTTAAAAAAAGGAGAATGGATATGGCAGAAAATTGTACGCATGATTGTTCTAGCTGCTCTTCGAATTGCGCTTCCCGTAAAAAGGAAAGTATGTTGAAAGAGCCGCATAAAAAATCTTCTATCAAAAAAGTAATCGGTATTGTAAGCGGTAAAGGCGGGGTTGGAAAATCACTCACCACGTCCCTGCTGGCATCATTTGCGCAAAAAAAAGGACTTTCGGTCGGGATTATGGACGCCGATATTACCGGTCCTTCCATTCCACGCATGTTCGGGGTAAAGGAACACGCGACGGGGGATCAAGACGGTATCAATACGGTTTTGACGCCGTCTGGCATGCAGCTTATGTCTATGAATTTATTGCTGGACGAGGAGACAAGCCCCGTTATTTGGCGCGGTATGGTCATTTCGGGGACAGTTATGCAGTTCTGGACGGACGTTATTTGGAAAGACTTGGATCTTTTGTTTATTGATATGCCTCCTGGAACGGGGGACGTTCCTTTGACAGTTTTTCAAAGCATTCCTCTTGCGGGGATTGTCATCGTTACCACCCCTCAGGATCTTGTTAAAATGGTCGTTGAAAAGGCGGTAAATATGGCAGGGATTATGAATATTCCCGTGCTTGGACTCGTGGAGAATATGAGTTATCTTGTCTGCCCTGATTGCGGAAAGGAGATTGAAGTGTTCGGCGTGAGCAAGGCGAAAGCGCTCGCTGCGGAATATGCGATTCCTGCAATCGCACGCATGCCTTTGGATCATGAGATATCCAAACTCGCAGATGCGGGCAGGATTGAGGATTACGATGGGGCGGCACTTAGTGAAGTGTTTGCCCAAATCGAAAAGGCAGAGCGCAAAGACGCGTAAAAGAAAATCCACGGAAGATAAAGTATGGGCTACAAAGCGGAAAAAGATAAAATTGAAAGGAAAATTCGCATCATCAAGATCGTACTGCTGTGCGTTTTGTTGGCAGTACTGGTTGGATTGTGCATATTTTCCGCGTTTTGTCCGCCGAGCACTTGGAAATATCACGTTAAAAAACCTAAAATCAAAGAACGGCAAGAGGGAGAGCTACGCATGCATTTTCTTGACGTGGGTCAGGGCGAAAGTATCTTAATAGAATTGCCCGATGGAAAGATTGCCTTGATTGACGGCGGGGATTGGTTGGAGAACACCGCGACGACGGTTTTGCGGTATATGAACGCACTGGATATTGATGAGATAGATTATCTTGTGGCGAGCCATGCCGACGCCGATCACGTTGGCGGTTTGACGAGAATTGTCGAGGCTAAAAAGGTGGTCAACGCGTACCTGCCTACCGTGAATGCGGTAAACGCAGGAGAAAGATATGCCGCTTTCTATGCGGCGCTGACGGAGGAAAATTGCGCAAAATGGCAATCTTCCCGCGAAATATCGCTCAGTGGCGACGGATACGTTTTCGAGTTTTTATATCCGTACAGCATTGACGTTAGCGAGGAAACGGAGACGGACGATAACGCTTTGTCTTCGGTACTATGGTTGGATTATAAGGGAGTAAGCGCATTGTTCACGGGTGACGCACCGACTGCGACGGAAGATATCCTCATGCGAGACGATCGGTTGGGTATGTTTACGCACCGCAACGTGGAGCTGCAGAGCACGGAGATATTAAAGGTCGCGCATCACGGAGGAAAGGGTTCGACGGCGCTGAACTTTTTGCAGTATTTGCAGGTAAAGACGGCGGTGGTTTCTTGTGCAGAGAACAATCCTTACGGTCACCCGTCACAGGAGGTGCAGGATAATTTAGCGGCGGTCAATGCTGAACTGTATCGAACGGACGAGCGTGGTTCGATTATGATTACCATTTCTGCTGACGGAACGTATAAAGTGGATTGCATATCTTAAAATATTGAGCAAACTAAAAATCGGACGGTTTACGTCCGATTTTTTCTTATACAAGGCTTGTTTTATTCAATACAGTATTGCTGATAGCCCCGATACCTACGGCGAATAAAATTCCGCCAGCTCCGCAAAGAAGCACGTTTAAGATTGTGGAATCCAGCGGTGTTATCATGGGGATTATTGTAAAGAACAGCATGCTAAACCCAAGGGATACAATCATGGAGAGCCAAGTTTTCTGTTTTCCGATTACGCTTGCAAGAACGCAAACTGCGACGAAAACGAGCGTTAAAAACAGTTTGGACAGCATACATGCGACAAGGTTGCCAGTGTTAAAGCCTGACATTTCGAAAGGCAGACTTGCAACGCCGCCGCCGATGATTGCGCCGATAAAAAATGCGATGAACATTGCGCTTGCTCCCAAGAATCCTATAACGGTTTTGGAGAGGACGTAATCGCTTTTTTTCGCGCGCACGGTGAAAAGATTTTTTGCGTAGCCGCTTCTAAAATCGTCGCAAACGAAAATGCAGACAAGGACGACAACGGCAAAGAACATCATATTGATGTTGCACATACTGACAAGGTCCATGCTCATGCCTGCGGCTGCGTCGCCAGAGGTGCTGCTGACCGCGCCGAGAATCTGCCAAACGTTGTCAAACCCTTCCATTGGTTCGGAGGGGAGGTTGGTCTGCGGATTTACGGTCACAGTCCCTTCCATCATGGTTGTCATAACAAGGATTAAGATAGGAACGACAAAGGAAATCCCGATCATGATATACAAAAGCGGACTGAGAAATAACCGTCTTCCGTCTACCTTTAACATGCTTTTCACCCTTTGAAAAAAGGTTTGTTTCTTCAATTTCTTTTCCATATCACTTCGCTCCCGTTTCTTTCATAAGGTCGATATAATATTCTTCCAACCCGATTTTTGCCGTTTTGATTTCGGTTACTACGATTCCATTTTTGTAGAGATAGGTGACGATGTTTTCAGGCTTTTCCACGTCGTAAACTCGCAAAAATCCAGATTCGTCTTCTTCCACGCGGGTATATTCTCGACAAAGGACGTTTTTCGTCTTGTACATATCGCTTGCTTGAAGTGCGACGTAGGTGCGGCAGCTTGCGTCCAACTCTTCAGCGGTCATTTCTTTAATCATTTTGCCGCCGCGCACAATCCCATAGTGGGTTGCGACCTTTTCTAACTCGCCTAAAATATGCGAGGAAACGATAACGGTCGCGCCGTGCTTTGTGACGTCGACGAGGACTTCGCGCATGATGCGCATACCGTCTGCATCCAAACCGTTGATGGGTTCGTCAAGAACGAGGAGTTCGGGGCTTCCAAGCAGCGCCATTGCAATACCGATACGCTGTTTCATGCCCAGGGAACAGTTTTTATACTTATTCCCCGCCGCGCCCTCCATACGCACGAGCTTTAACATCTTCCGTATTTCCTCTTCGGGATTCTCAAGACCAAGGTTTGCCGCCTGCAACATTAGATTGTTCCAAACGGTCATATTCGGGAAACAGCCTGGCGATTCAATCAAAACGCCGATTTTTGCTCTTGTTTCCGCGTCGGTGAGCGGTTTTCCAAAGATTTTTACGTCACCGCTCGTAGGGTGCAGCAGACCACAGATAATCTTCTCCGTCGTGGATTTACCCGAACCGTTTTCTCCGATAAACCCATATATCGAGCCTGCGGGTACGGTCATATTCAAGCCTTTCAATGCTTGTTTTTCCCCGAAATTTTTCGTGAGATTTTTAATTTCAATCGCGTTCATTTTTCATTTTTCTCCTTTAATATACGTCGCTCTTGGAAAGGATATAGGTGCCAAGCACGTTATAGATTCCCGCCCAAGCCACGGAGACGATTAAGCATACCAACACGTTGATAAAGTTTGCCGATAAGCAAGCATATACGGATGAACCGTACAAGAAAACGTTGAGCATAGGGGTATTGCCTGCGATAGAGCCGATCCCGATCACCAGCACGCCCGTGCCGAAGAAAAACGACGAGGCGATGGATATTCCGAAATATCTTCTAAAGATAATATTGAGGAAAGTGTAAAGGCTTGCCCAGCCCAAGCTCATAAAAATTTTTCCAAGGATTGCGCAGATAAGATTGCCTGCATTGACGGAAAAGGAAGTCTGCGTAATCGCGCCTGCGACGATTGCGCCAAAGAGATAGGTAATACACATGCACGCCATAGCAAATGCACAGGTGAGAGATTTTGAAATCATATAATCTTCTTTTTTTGCATGCGTGGTAAATAGTTGTTTTACGTAACCGCTCTTATAATCGTGACCGATAAAGATCGAAACCATAATACCGCCGAAAATGAAGACCATGTTCAAATTTGCGTATTTGTCAATGCCCTCAAAGCCGTAGATGGGGGTATTTGCCGCGATCGCCTGCCAGACGTTGGTAAAGAGCGGAGTGGAAGGCTCGCCGTTGGGGCCAGGCATACCCGTCATTGCAATCAGCATTGCGGGGATAATCGCCGCGATCGCAAGGAAGATATAGAAAAGCGGTGTGTGGAACAATCGGTAAAAATCGACGCCCAGCATGCTTTTAATGCGTTGAAAAAAGGTGGGGGATTCAAACGTTAATTCACGGGATTTTTCCATTTTATTCGTTCTCCTTTTGGCTCATCAGTTCGACGTAGTATTCTTCCAGACCGATTTTATTTTTCTTGATTTCGCTGATGACGTGACCATTTTTATACAGATAATCGACAATCGTTTCGGTATCGTCGACGTCGTATACGCGCAGGTAACCGTCCTCTTGGCGCACGTTGTCGAATTTGGCTGTTAAGACCTGTTTTGCACCCTGCATATCTTCCGTCTTTAACGAGGTGAAGATGCGGGCGCGGGCTTCCATTTCCTGTGCGGAAAGCTCTTGGATCATTCTGCCTTGACGGATAATTCCGTAATGCGTTGCAATTTTTTCCAACTCGCCCAAAATATGCGACGAGATTAAAACAGTACACCCATACGTTTGGGTGATGTCGACGAGAATTTCACGCATAATCCGCATACCGTCCGTATCCAGTCCGTTGATGGGTTCGTCCAAAATGAGCAGGGCAGGGTCGCCGAGAAGCGCCATTGCGATACCGATACGCTGTTTCATACCTAAGGAACAGCTCTTGAATTTTAGAGTGGCCGAATCTTCCATACGGACGATTGTTAATACTCGTTCGATTTCTTCGTCAGGGCTGGGCAAACCAAGATTGATGGCTTGCATTCTCAGGTTTTGATAGACGCTGGAAGAGGGGAAACAGCCTGCGTTTTCGATCAATGCGCCCACTCTTACGCGGACGCCTGCGTCGGTATAGTCTCTGCCAAATAACTTAATTTCACCGCTGTCGGGGACAAGGTGACCGCAGATGAGTTTTTCCGTCGTGGATTTTCCCGAACCATTTTCTCCGATAAAGCCGTAGATACTGCCTACGGGTACGGTCATGTTCAAATTGTTGACTGCGTACATACCGCGAAAGCTTTTTGAAAGGTTGCGGATTTCGATTGCATTCATGATAAAGCTCCTTATACTTCAGTTTACCTACTCATGATACAAAATAAATGTTGTCGAAACGCAAACGATATGTTTACGAAATGTAAAAGTCGCAAAAAAACGAATTCTATCATAAATTCTTTTCGCGCGCGATAAGATATTGTAGTACGTTTGGTAGGTGAATAAATGAAAAAGATATGGTTATGGCAACTGGCTGGCTTGACGTTTACGGCGGTGCTTGGAACGTTATTGCATTTTTTATACGGATGGACGGATAATATCGCTTTTGCGCCTTTTTCTGCGGTCAACGAATCTACGTGGGAACACATGAAAATACTCTTTTTCCCTATGCTGTTTTTTGCGTGGTTTCAAGGCGTTTTCTTGAAGAAAGAATACGTAGGGTTTTGGTGTATAAAGCTGGTGGGGATATTCTTTGGAATAGTGTTGATCCCTATATTGTTCTATACGTATAACGGGATTTTGGGACAATCGCCTGCTTGGGTCAACGTTGCGATATTTTTCTTGGCGGCGATAGGGGGATATTTATTGGAAACGAAGTTGTTTTTAATGGAGATGCAGTGTAAACGCTCCAGACTTGCGGTTTTTCTGTTGGTTGCAATGGCGGTGTTGTTCGTTGTGTTTACGTTTGCACCGCTGCCGATTCCTTTATTCCAAGACCCGATTACGGGAAGATACGGAATATAGCAAAAAAGACATGCACAAGGCATGTCTTTTCGCTGGTGGACGCTCAGGGTATCTCCGACACCCCAAAGGGGACCCCTCGGAGAGCTTCGCCTAACGGCTCGCGCGAACCCTCGTAGAGTTCTCGTCCCTTCACGCGCAGCAAAAAAGACATGCATGAAGCATGTCTTTTCGCTGGTGGACGATCAGGGTATCTCCGACACCCCAAAGGGGACCCCTCGGAGAGCTTCGCCTAACGGCTCGCGCGAACCCTCGCAGGGTTCTCGTCCCTTTACGCGCAGCAAAAAAGACATGCACAAAGCATGTCTTTTCGCTGGTGGACGATCAGGGACTCGAAGCCGGGTACCATAGCAAAAATGAAGCAAAAACAAGCAAAAAACATACGAAAAGTGCCCGTTTCGAGAGTTGTGCCCCAATTATGCCCCAAAATGCCCCAAAGAAAAACCCTGAATATGTAAGTGTTGTTTATGGATTTTATCTCGATACTTCTGTTTTGATTTTACTTAAAAAAGAACCGCTAAAATATAAGCAATCTATTGACAAAATTAAGAATATGTGCTAAAATATTAGCACTATGGAAAATAAATTCGATATTGGACAATTTGTAGGTGCGCTTACGGAACAATCCGTTGTCAACGGAATTGTAGAAAGAGTGAAGAAAAAAAGAAAGCAGATGAAGCTTTCGCAAAAACAGTTATCTCAAAAGTCGGGGGTAACGTATGCGTCCATTCGCCGCTTTGAGACAACGGGTGATATTTCGCTCGCTTCGCTTTTGAAAATAGCGCATGCACTCGACGCTTTGAAAGACTTTGAAGGTGTATTTAAGGGACAAACGATTACAAGCTTAAAGGATTATGAAGGATGATTGCACAGGTTAGAAAACTTACGGTAAAATATAACGGTAACATAGTTGGCTATCTTGCTCATTTGGACGACGATTCTATCGCGTTTCAATATGACGATACTTGGATTAAAAACAGTTTTAGTATTTCGCCGTTTTCTTTACCGTTATCCAACAAGATATATCAAGACGGCAAGGATTTCTTCGGTGGTTTATACGGCGTTTTTTACGATTCTTTGCCCGATGGTTGGGGGGAATTGCTTGTTAGAAGAATGCTTGCAAAGCAAGGCGTTAACGCGGATAAACTTTCGCCATTGACAAAGCTCACTTTAATCAGTGGTAGCGGTTTAGGCGGTTTAACTTACGAGCCAACGCAAATAGATGAAACGGACGAAACGGATTTTGACTTGGATTATATCGCCCAAGAAGCGGAAAAGATTCTGGATGACGAAACAGGCGATGTGAACCTTGACGAAGTGTACCGTTTGGGAGGTTCAAGCGGCGGTGCTCGTCCAAAGGCGCACGTGAAGATTAACGGCGAATCTTGGATTGTTAAATTCCCTTGTAATTACGATCCGAGAAATATAGGCGAAAAGGAATTTGAGGCGAATCGACTTGCGCATACTTGCGGAATCAACGTAAGCGAGTTTAAGCTGTATCCGTCGAAAATTTGTGGCGGATATTTTGGAACGAAACGTTTTGATAGAGTTGGAGCAAAAAGATTGCATATGATTTCGCTTTCTTCGATTTTGGAAACAACACATCGTATTTCCAATTTGGATTATATGCATTTATTCCAGGTTATTAAAGAGGTTTGCGTTGAGCAAGAAGATTTATACGAAGCTTATCGCAGAATGTGTTTTAACGTGTTTTACGGCAATCGAGACGATCACGGAAAAAACTTTGCTTTTCTCTACAACGAAGAAAAGGGCGGGTATGAGCTTTCGCCTGCCTACGACATAACGCCCACGCCGAATAAGCCTGAACACGAGATGACGGTACTTGGAAACGGTTGTCCTACGGAAAGTGATTTATTGAATATAGCAAAAGAGATAAAACTTTCAGTAAAGGAATGTAAAGGAATTATTGAAATTGTAAAGCATGTATTGAGAAAAAAATAAATAAGGCTTAAAATAAAGCCCGTCTTTGAGAGGCGGGCTTTTGAGTTATTATTCGGTTTTGACTTTTAGTCCGTGACTACTTGTCACGGACTGTGCTTGAAGTTGGTTGCATAAAGGGGTTCAAAGTAGTATTATATAAAAATCCGAAAAGGAGAGAAAATGATGAAATAAATACAAGGAGTGAGAATAAAAATGTATTCTCAAAAATTTAAGGAAAAAGTGTTGAGACGCTATTACGAAACACGCAAGATGACTGCTACGTGTCGGGAGTTTCACATAGGCAGAGAAACTTTTCGACGTTGGCGAAAGAGTTGGCAAGCACTTGATAAAGAGAGGTGTGTGCAATTTTGTGGTCAAAAAAAGTTGACGGTGCGTCAAGGTAAAAAGGAGAAGCTGTTGGCAGAATATAAAATCCTGCATGCTGAATATGAAATCCTACGATTTGCTTATGAATATTTTACCCCAACGTTAAAAGAAAAACTAGAGATTGCAGATCAGCTAAAAGGGAAATATAAAACCAAGCAAATGTGTCGAGTTATAGGAGTGAATCATTCAACGTTCTATAATCATGACCGGCGAGGGGCAGAAATAACGAAAAATCAAAAACGCAATGCGGATCTAAAA
>SVIT01000047.1 GCA_015069365.1 Clostridiales bacterium
CACCTTTCCAAGGTTGACGCTAGCACTGTTTACCTTGCCGCTGAATGAATATACCTTAACCTCCAAAACCCCTTTCGCGGTCTCGATTTTCATTTCGTTTTTGCGAACGATATTCTTCTCGTAGAGATATTTACCGATACAGCGGATTGCGTTACCGCCCATCGTCGCCTCTTTACCGTCTTTATTAAAGATTCGAATCTTTGCATCTGCAACCTCGGACGTTTCAATCAACGCGATACCGTCGCCGCCGATTCCGTAATGAGGCAATACGTAGTTTACAGCAATAGATTCGGGACAGGTAATTTTTCCATCACGATTATCAAATACGATATAATCGTTGCCGCAAGACTGCATTTTGGTAAATCTAAGCTTGAGTTTTTCACTCCTCAACGCATTAATATCGACAAGTTCGGTATTGTCTTCCGTAAATTTACTTGCGATAATATCCGCAAGCGCATTCGCCGTATCCAAAGCAGTCAATACCGTAATCCCGAGCAAAATCGCATGATGGTGTAAACGAATAAAGTCGTTGATGGATTCCATATCCGTCTTACCCGTGTAGACAACGTAGTCAATCTTGCCCTCGTCCATCAATTTAATAACGGAATCGGTCGCGGAAAGTCTGTCAACCACCGTACATTCAAACCCGAGATCGTTAATAACCTGCGCCGTACCTTTCGTTGCGTACATCGTACAGCCAAGATCCCCAAACTTCTTTGCAATCGTCAATACGTCCAGTTTATCTTGGTCGTTTACCGTCATGTAAACGCCGACGGGTCTGCGCTCCGAGGGATGGCACATCTTAAACCCTGCCGAAACCAGTCCTTTGAACATAGCCTCTTCTATCGTCTTACCGATACCCAAAACTTCACCCGTGGATTTCATTTGAGGACCGAGCTGAGAGTTAACGTCGTTCAGCTTTTCAAAGCTGAATACGGGTACTTTTACCGCAACGTAAGGCGATGAAGGATACAAGCCCGTGCCGTAGCCGAGCTTCTTCAATTTTGCCCCGACAATGATTTTCGTTGCAAGCTCTACCATAGGAACGCCCGTTACTTTCGAAATGTATGGAACGGTACGCGACGCACGAGGATTTACCTCGATTACGTACAACTGACCTCTATAAATGAGATATTGAATATTGATAAGACCCTTCGTCTTCAATTCCAGTGCAAGCTGCGTCGATACCTCGATAATTCTCTCCAACATGGTATCGTCAAGGTTATAAGGAGGATATACCGCAATAGAGTCACCCGAGTGAATACCCGTTCTTTCGATATGCTGCATAATCCCAGGAATCAATACGTCTTTTCCATCGGAAATCGCATCGACTTCTAATTCCGTACCCATCAAATATTTGTCGCAAAGTACGGGGTTTTCAATCCCTTGCGCCAAAATGACGTCCATATATCTGCATACGTCCTCTTGGGTAAACGCAATCGTCATATTCTGACCACCAATTACGTATGAAGGACGAAGAAGCACGGGATATTCCAGCTTTTCCGCCGCCGCTAAAGCTTCTTCTTTCGTCATAACGGTGATTGCTTTCGGACGAGGAATGGAGTATTTATCCAACAGTGCCTCAAAACGCTCTCTATCTTCTGCCGCATCAACGCTATCCGCCGACGTACCGAGGATACGAATACCGTGCGTATCGAAATAAGCACAAAGATTGATTGCCGTCTGCCCACCGAACGTGATAATTACCCCGTAAGGCTTTTCGATATCCAAAACGTGCTGCACGTCTTCAGGCGTCAAAGGCTCGAAATACAATCTATCCGCCGTGTCAAAGTCAGTAGAAACTGTTTCGGGGTTATTGTTGATAATCGCTACTTCGTATCCCAACTCTTTCAAAGTCCAAACACAATGCACGGACGAATAATCGAATTCGATACCCTGCCCGATACGGATAGGTCCCGAGCCGATTACGACAATTCGCTTTTTACCGCTTCCCTCTAAGAAAGGTTTTGCTTCGTCGTGTTCATGAGGATCGAACGTGGAGTAGAAATAAGGCGTCTTCGCAGGAAATTCCGCTGCGCAGGTATCTACCATCTTATACGCCGCTTTTCTGCGATAAGGCACTTTTTGTCCGCTGAGCGCCGCGATGTCTTTATCCAAATACCCAAGGCGTTTTCCTTCGTCATATAACTCTCTCGTAAGCTTTTCCGTCGCCAGTCTTTCTTCGTATGCAATCAAATTCTTGAACTTGTTCAAGAACCAGCGGTCGATCTTGGTAATATTGAATACTTCGTCAACGCTTACCCCTCTCTTCAATGCCGCGTATACGACGAAAATACGCTCGTCCGTCATTTCGGGAAGCTTTGCAAGCAATTCCTCTTTGGTTGCATGCAAAAACTTCTTATAATTCATCGTGCTAGTGGAAATCTCAGCACCGCGAACCGCTTTCATAATCGCCATTTCAAAGGAAGTACCGATGGACATAACTTCCCCAGTCGCCTTCATTCTCGTTCCCAGTTCACGTTTTGCATACAGGAATTTATCAAACGGCCACTTGGGCATCTTTACAACCAAATAGTCGATCGTAGGTTCGAAACAAGCATAGGTATTGCCCGTTACCTCGTTGACAATTTCATCCAACGTGTAACCCAGCGCGATCTTCGAGGTAACCTTTGCAATCGGGAAGCCCGTAGCCTTAGAAGCGAGCGCCGAAGAACGGCTGACGCGGGGATTAACCTCAATAACCGAATATTCGAAAGAGTCAGGGTTTAATGCGAACTGAACGTTACAACCACCCTCAATCCCCAGTTCGGTAATAATCGAAAGCGCCGCATCGCGGAGCATGCCGTACTCTTTGTTGGAAAGGGTAACCGCAGGCGCTACAACAATCGAATCGCCTGTGTGAATACCAACGGGATCCACGTTTTCCATAGAGCAAACGGTCAAGACGTTGCCTGCACTGTCACGCAATACTTCAAATTCGATTTCTTTCCAGCCTGCAATATATTTTTCAATAAGCACCTGCGTGATCGGCGATAACATCAAACCGTTGTGCGAGATCAAACGCAGTTCTTCTTCGTTATACGCAACGCCGCCGCCTGCCCCGCCAAGAGTATAGGCAGGCCGAATGATTACGGGATAACCAAGCTTATTCGCGATCGCAACACACTCTTCCACGGTGTACGCAATATCGGACGGAACGCAAGGCTGGTTGATCTTTTCCATCGTTTCCTTGAACAGTTCTCTATCTTCCGAGCGGTCGATCGCGTCCAACTTAGTGCCGATCAATCTTACTCCGTGTGCGTCAAGGAAGCCCGATTTTGCGAGCTTGCACCCCATCGTCAAACCCGTCTGTCCGCCCAAAGACGCCAACAAGCTGTCGGGTTTTTCTTTAATGATGATACGCTTTAACGTCTCTTCCGTTAAAGGTTCGAGATAAATTTCATCCGCGAGCGCTTTATCCGTCATGATCGTTGCGGGATTGGAATTGCACAATACAACGTTAATACCCTCACTCTTCATAACGCGGCAAGCCTGCGCGCCTGCATAGTCGAATTCGGCGGCTTGTCCGATTACGATAGGACCAGAGCCTATCACCAAAACCTTTTTAATATCACTTCTCTTAGGCATATCAATTCTCCTTATTCATCAATGCAAAGAACTTGTTGTACAAAGGATTTTCGGGGTACCCGATACCGCATGCTTCGGGCATGAATTGGACGGTGAATGCATTTAATCCGTCATAATCTATCCCCTCGCACGATCCGTCGTTAACGTTGACAAAATTAACGCGACCGCACTGAATGCTATCTGCAAGCACTTCAAAGCCATGGTTTTGCGCGGAGATATATACTTTACCCGAATCAATCGATTTAACAGGCTGATTGCTTCCGCGGTGACCGTATTTTTGTTTCTTGACCTCAGCGCCCAGCGCAACCGCAGCAATCTGATGGCCCAAACCGATACCCATAACGGGAACTTTCCCAATCACTTTCTTGACTTCCGTAAGAATGGACGCCTCCTCTGTAGGATCGGCAGGCCCATCCGACAACACAACCCCGTCAACGTTGAGGGCAAGGATCTCTTCCGCCGTGCTAAACGTAGGCATTGCAATTACACGGCAATCTTGGGAAACGAAGTTCTCAATCGTGCTCTTTTTGCTACCGAAATCCCACAAAGCAACGGTGTATTTTGCAGTTTCCGAGCCAAACGTTTCCTTTTTGGTACGAGCAACCGTCTTAATTGCATTTTCAATCTTATAACCAGATACCGCTTGAAGCGCGCTCTCCGATAAAGGTTTATCGCTGATTCTCGCGTTCATAGTCCCGCTCTCGCGAAGAATTTTCGTCAACTCACGCGTGTCTACGCCATAGATCCCGACAATCCCCTCTTCCTTCAAAAAATCTTCCAACGTTCCGTCTGTACGGAAATTAGAAGGCGCGTCGCAAATTTCGCGAACAACGTAAGCGGAGACCCACGCTTTTTTGCTTTCTTTATCCGCAGTAATCATACCGTAGTTCCCGATCAAAGGAAAGGTTTGCACAACGATCTGACCGTAATTTGCAGGATCCGTCAACGTTTCAATATAGCCGACCATACCCGTTGAAAATACGAGTTCACCCGTGACGTCTCCCTCTGCACCAAAGCGATAGCCTTGGAAGGAGCGTCCGTCTTGCAACGTCAAATAAACTTTTTTCTTTTTCATATGCGTTCCTCTATATCAGTTTTTTTCTTTTTATATCCAAGATTATAAAAAATAAGACTGATTTGGGAAAATCAGTCCTTGTTACAAAAATTAAAATGCTTTTTCAAAACGGAAAAATTAACAGAACCGCCGACAAAGGCACCGCGGTCTGCTTTCATCTTCAGTTCTTCCGTTATCATTGAAAAAAACATAGTCCACCTGCTAATTTTTAATATTATAGCACGCAATTAAAAACTTGTCAACTTTTCGAGCCTCTTTTTCTAAAGAAAAAAACGATTATTTTACTGCCCGTCAACGACAAAATACATCATGGATTGAACCACCGTTTCGCCGTTTTGATTAAAGCCTTGCACCAAATACCCACCATCTTCCGTTTTCTTACGGTAAAAACGCAACGTATCCCCCTCTTTACACTGCTTCACATAAGTGATCGAAAAACGTCTTAACCGCATTGCGGAGAGTTCTTGCACAGAGAAACAGTTCAAGCAATAATCCGCATAGCGCGTATTGTTCACGTGCATATTGTGATCGTATTCCGAATTCGCCACAGTCATCGTAAAACGCAATTCACCTTCGTCTTGGCTAAACGTAGGAATTTTCCATTTCACGTCCTCAAACAGCTTCGTCGTATTATAAGCGGAATAATCTTGATTGTCAATCACTTTTGATTGCAGTAACTTCCCCTCGTTTAAATCATACAGACACCAACGGGAGGTTGCGTTGATTAACGGTTCGCCCTCAGTGGATAAAAATTGATATTCGCGCCCAAAAATAACGCGCGAGGGAGGCGTCGGCCACGTTTTTAAGGTAACCGTATCCCCAAGGCGCACGGGCGAGAAAAATTCACAGCAAATATTCGTAACCATAAAGGCATAACCGCGCGGCTTGACGTACGCATAACCAAAGCCCAACTCGTCCGCGCTGGAACATGCAACCTCTTCCATGAGTGCCAGCCCCACCGACGTCTTCATTTCATCGCGAAAATCAGAATCGCAATATTTGATCGTAAACTGTTTTTTGTGTTCGTAAATAGCCATAAATACAGTATATACTTTCTTAAAAAAAATGTCAATGGTAGTCAGGTGAAAATTTTCTAAAAAATTCCATATTTTATGTGTAATTTCACGCATAATATATTGACATTATCTGCTGTTTGTGATATAATACTATACGAAAGGTAAAAACAGCGGTTTTCTTTATATTTTCTGGCTTTTTTGAGGATTGAAAAACGATGGTTATATCTGACAGAATACTACTATGTCACACAAATGGAGGTATTTATGAGCGAATCGGAAGTTACTCTCTCCGGCGGTGAGGAACAAAACTTTGACATCAGTTCCGACCTAATCCGCGGGCACATTAACACGATTATCTTACGCAGTCTTTACGACGGAGACAAGTACGGCTACGATATCATCAATGAAATCGAAAGAAAAAGCGGCGGTATGTACACAATCAAGCAGCCGACTCTTTACAGCGCTTTAAAACGTCTTGAGTCTTTAAAATACGTAGATTCTTACTACGGCGAGTTTTCCAACGGCGGCAGAAGAAAATATTTCTCCCTTACCGAAGCAGGCAAACAGATTACCGAGAAGAATTTATCCGAATGGGAATATTCCCGTACAATCATTGACAGTCTCATTTCCGACGGCAACGCGCACTACGATTTCTCCTTTATTACGGAAACGCAAAAGGAAGTTTCAGAGCTGAAACGTTCGCTTGCAGCCAGAGAACAAGCGCTTGAGGACGAAAAAGTCGCTCTGAACAACCTTAAAAACGAGTTACAGCGCGAACGCTCCCTACTCTCTGCTCAAAGTTCCTCTCTCTCTTCCCAGAAATCTGACTTTAACGAACTGAAAGAAAGAGTTGAGTCTCAAACGGCAGAGCTGGAAGAAAAACGCCGCGCTTTAAGCGAGAAACAGGGCGAAATCGATGCAAAAGAGCTTGAACTTATCGAGAAAGAACGCGAAATCGGCGATGCAAAGGCAGAACTTGACCGCAAAACCGCAGAAATACAAGAATTGAAATCCCTGCTTGAAGCGCAACAAGCCGCGTTTGCGTTAAAAGAAAACGAGGTTGTTTCCTTACAAGAACGCAACGAAGAATTGCAAGTTCTTAATGCAAAACTGACCGAGCAAACGGAAACCCTTTCCGCCCAGCAAATCGATAGCGAAGAACTTTTAGAGGTGAAAGAAGAACTGGCGACGGCACAAGCAGAGCTTGAAGAAAAGAAATCCGTGATTTCCTCTTTGAACACCGCCCTTTCCACCCAGGAAAATACCATTCAAATGCTGAAAGACGAGCAGGAAAACAAAGCAACGGAATACTACAACCGTTCGATTGAACTCCGTGCTCAGCAAGCACAAATCGAGGCTCAAAAAGAGAAATTCGATATTGAAAAACGTCTTATGGAGGCAAAAGTTGCCGAAGCGGAATCCCTTGCCCGCCAGCTGGTAGAAAAAGAAACGCTACTGACCGAACGCGAAAAGGAATTAAGCGAACGCACGGAGCAAATGCAGGCTTCCGAATCCGTCAACGTTGCCACTATCGCGGAATTAGAAGAACGCAAACGTGAAATCGAAGAAAAGGAAACCTTGTTCACTCAAGAGCGCGAGGCTTGGGAAACGGAAAAGGCAACTTTCCTTGAAGAACGCACCGCTTTCGAGAGCGATCGCAATAATATCGACCAGGAACGCGCGGAACTGGAAAACCAGTTACAGACTTTAGAAGTCGAACGCGACGCCCTCCGTCTTGAAAACGAAGCCTTGGAACAAAAGCGCAATGAACTTGAACAGGAAAAAGAAACCTTAACCGCCCTGCAAGCTACACTGCAAAGCGAACGCGAGCAAATCGACAAAAAGGCATACGAATTGACCAGAATTGAATATGCCGTCGAAGAAAAGGAAAGAAAACTAGAAAACAAAGAAACGGAAACCACCGCTTCTTCCGAGGAAGTACAAAGACAGCAGGACGATCTTCGTCTGCGCGAAAACGAATTAATGAAAAATACGCGCAAGCTGCAAGACGATACCGCAACGTTACAACAACAGCAAAAAGAACTTGCGGCACGACAAGCACTTTATAATCAGCAACAGCTTGAATTTATCGCTCGCAAAAACGCCCTCTCTGCACAACAGTTTGATTTTGCGGACAAATTGAGTTCTTACAATACGCAAGTAAAACTTTTCAATGAAAATCTTGAAAAACTGGAAATCGAACGCACCGCTTTGGAAGAAAAGCAGTCAGCATACGAAAAAGACGTAAAATCATTCGAAGAAACGAAAGCCGCGTTCGATAAGGAAAAGGAAACTTTCCTGAAAGAACAAGAAGTCGCCTTGCAAGAACGTATGGATGCACAGAAGAAAGCGCTTGAGGATAATTCGGGTATTCAGGCACAAATGCAAGAGCTGGAAAAACTCGAAAAGAGCTTAGCTCAGCGCGAAAACGCTTTAAACGAACGTATTCAGGAGTTGAACAGCCGTCCTTATCCCAACTATGACGGAAATCCCCACTACGGTTATGGGTATCAGCCCTCTTACAATAACCGCATGAATACGCAAAATAACTTGGCTTACGGAAATCTTTACGAACGCGCGCAAAACGACGGAATCCGCTTAAATACCGCTGGCAACGTGCGTCCTATGGACCAAGCAGTTGCAACCGTTGTCCCCACTTCCGTAAAGAAAAACAATTTCTATAACGTTGGCTTGACACTCTTCAAATCCGCATTGATTATTCTCTGTATTGCGGCACTGGAAAGCCTTATCGTCTTCTTCATGAAAGACTACTTGAAGATTCCCGCTTACTATCCCGCAATCGGGTTTGGCGCGGCTTGTATCGCATTTATCACCTGCGCAATCCTCTTTGCACGCGGCTATCACCCCAACGCGAGAAGAAAAAAGAATTCCTCTTATCTGATCACAACCGCTATCATATTTATCATCAGTATTATTGTGGTTACAATGATCGGGGTCTATCTTAAAGCACAGCTTTCTAACCCCGCTCAACTGCTGTCCTATATCATTATTCCTATCATATATCTGTCCAATATTATGATTTTTGCAGCATTCTATCATATGTTCTCGGTTCGCGACAGCGTAACAAAATAATTTAAAAGCCCTCTCCGTGTTCAACTCGGGGAGGGTCAATTTTTGGGAACTTGATTGTTTCACGTAAAACATTATTCTTTCTTGGGAGCAGTTTCTAATCCCCATTTTCCTTAGGAAAATAAAGGGATTCAGCGTTTTTATTGTACCTATGTGCAAATGAGCAATGTGTACTTTTTTTGAAAGACAAAAGAGTTTTTAATTTTTTAAAAGAAAAACAGTTGACTACGTAGGTTTTATTTGTTATAATAACTAAGCTAGTTTATGAAACAGAGGCGTAACTCAGTTGGTTAAAGCGTCGCCTTGACGCGGTAGGAGTTGGAGTTTGCACGAGCAACGCTTGACGTTGCGACACTTTGTTGCAAGGCAACAAATCCCTCTCGCGTACAAATTTTATAATCTGGAGGCGTAGCTCGGTTGGTTAGAGGTCGCCTTGACGCGGTAGGTGTTGGAGTTCGCGCGAGCAACGCTTGACGTTGCGACACTTTGTTGCAAGGCAACAAATCCCTCTCGCGTACAAATCTTATAATCTGGAGGCGTAGCTCGGTTGGTTAGAGTGTCGCCTTGA
>SVIT01000004.1 GCA_015069365.1 Clostridiales bacterium
AGCATATTCCACGGAAAGATTTCCCGTCAAATGCCCGCCCGCGGAAAAACCTACCGCAAAAATCTCATCGGGGTTGACGTTTAATTCTTCCGCATGTTTTCTTACGTAATCCACCGCCGCCGCAAGCTGCAACAACTGTTCAGGATAACGCGCCTCTTCGCAATCATAGCTATACGTCAAAGAAAACGCTTGGAACCCACGCGCCAAAAACGCCAACGCAACAGGTTCTGCCTCACGCTTGCTAACGTACGCATACCCCCCGCCTGCAACAGCGATCAATGCAGGACGTTTCCAACCATTCGCATTCTCCCCATCCATGGGATAATCCGCAAGCATGCAATCTAAACTGCCGCCCTTAAGAAAAGGATATTCTTTACGCAACTCTACTTTATAGACTCTCATTTTTTCACCTTTCGTTAAAAAATTCATTATAAATAGCCCTGATACAATTAGCGCAATCTACTCCTTCAACACCGACGATGATGTTCAGCTCACTCGAGCCCTGGTCGATCATATTGACGTTGATTCCTGCATCCGACAAAGCTTTAAAAAGACGAGCCGAAGTACCGACGTTTTTCGCCATACCGTGCCCTACCGTCGCCACCAACGCAATATCCTCGTGCACGTAAATTTTATCGGGATTTACCGCTTCGCCGATCTCGTCTATGAGCTGTTGTAAAACGCCCTCTTGCAGGTATATATTATCAATAATCAAGGACATGGTATCGATCCCCGAGGGTAAATGCTCAAACGAAATCCCATGTTTCCCAATAACCGCAAGCACTTTTCGGGCAAAACCAACCTCGGCGTTCATCAAGGATTTTTCCAACGTGATCGAGGTAAATCCCCTTTTCCCAGCAATCCCAGTAACAACCGTTTCGCCTACGGTATAATTGCACGCTTTTACAATATAAGTTCCTGCGTCTTCAGGACGGAAAGTATTGCAGATACGAATAGGAATCCCCACGCTTCTGACAGGGAAAATAGATTCGCTATGTAATACGTTCGCGCCCATATAGGACAATTCTCGAAGCTCTTGATAGGATAATTCGGAAATCCAGTTCGGCGAGTTTACAATACGTGGATCACACGCATAAAAACCGCTGACGTCCGTCCAATTCTCATAGAGCGAAGCCATCACGCCGCGTGCCACAATCGACCCAGAAATATCGCCGCCGCCGCGTGAAAATGTCTTTACTTTTCCATCAACGCCAAGCCCGTAGAATCCAGGAATCACCGCGCGAGGATATGCGGAAAGCACCTTTTTCGCCAAATCAAACGTCGTTTCATCCAACACGCCTTCTTCGTTGAAACGCACGAACTCGGTCGCGTCCACAAACGGAACGTCCAACACCGCTGCCATAATACGCGCCGCGAAATATTCCCCTCTCGACGCGCAATAATCTCTCCCCGCGCCGCCAAGCATCTCTTTCTCCACGGCCTCAAGCCCCTCTTTCATGCCAAGGTCTTTGCCGATTTCTTTTTCAATATTCAAAAAACGAACGCAGATTTTTTCAAACGCTTCTTTGAACGCTTTTACGTCCTGTGCCTCTAGCGAATCCGAACATTTGTATAAAAGGTCGGTCACCTTAATATCGCCGCTGAATCTCTTCCCAGGCGCGGAGACCACCACGTAACGGCGTTCCGCATCCGCCTTGACGATCTTTGCCGCCTGTAGGATAACGTTCCCGTCCGCCATGGACGTTCCGCCGAATTTACATACTTTTATCGCCATATATACCCCTTAAACATTCAATACCAAGACCACAAAAACCGCCAACAACAGCGAAATCGCCTTGATCCAAAACTTTGATACAAATACGTTTTTCAAAAAATTCACGAATTTCATTATCTATTCCCTCCGCTCGTTTTTTTCGTCGTCAACAGCATTTCCTGCCAGTAATAATCTTTCAATGCATCCATGAGCATGTCATAATCAGCATATCTCGTTACGTTGCCCTGCTTGACAATGGAAATAATCCCGGTTTCCTCGGAAACAACAAGAGAAATCACGTTAGCCACCTCGGTAATCCCGATCGCCGCGCGATGACGGGTACCATATTCCTTGGGATAACTCGTCTTTTGCGTAAGGGGCAAGAAACAGCCAGCCGACTGGATCTTATGCCCATGAATGACCATCGCCCCATCGTGCAAGGGCGCTTTGGGAAAGAAGATCCCTTCTATGAGCTGTGTAGAAATCTCCGCGTCGATGGTAATACCGCTTTGCAGAACTTGTTTAGGAAGACTGCCGCGCGAAAGCACAATCAACGCACCCACGTTGTTCTTGGACATATTTTGCAATGCCTTAACGATATTGGCAATACAGCGTTCGGTATCCGCCTGCGAGCGCACCTCTGCGCCACCCCC
This sequence comes from Clostridiales bacterium, assembly GCA_015069365.1. Classification (GTDB taxonomy): domain Bacteria; phylum Bacillota; class Clostridia; order Christensenellales; family Borkfalkiaceae; genus Scatosoma. Next base: position 2,368 of record SVIT01000004.1, read on the forward strand.
AGGATATTTCTCCGAGCTACCCGTTTTCGCCGAATGAACGTCCCAGAAATATTTCTTCACTTCAACGCTGAACAAAATCAACATCAACGCCGAAAGCAGAATGACGTAAATGAGGTAGAACTGTTTTGTCATGACGTCGCCGTCGAATATATGCATCGCGCCGCCTGCCAACAAAACCACCCAATACAAGCACATTAGTTTGGTCGCGTCGTTATCGCGCAAAACCTTCGAAACGAAGAATATCACTCCGAACAAAAGAATGATCTCTAACGCGGATAAAACTCTAAAACCAGTGAAAAATCCAACGATATTTTGCCACAATGCAGCAAAATCAACCGTAGACGCCAACAGTTCTATTCCCATACTTCCTCCTTGCCCGCCTAACGCGCCTATGCGCATATAGACGTGAACCCTCTAATATTATTATACAAAAATTGTACGTAAAAAATAAAGTATATTACCGATTTTCTACGCCGATTTATTCTTTTTCAAAAAACAGCTTTGCCGTGACCGTTTTCAATGCCGAAGGCGGTGTAATGATACCGCATTTTATATCACTGATCGCCCCGTAGACCGCGTTATACAATTCTAAAAGAGTCTCTTTCCCGAATTTTGCTGCCTGTTCCCGATTTTTTCGGGCGGCATACTCTTTAATCCCCAACGCCGCCGCGACCTCTTTATCCCCACCCTTGCAAAGGGAAGTCTCATACAGTCCCTTGAAATAGGACGCAAGAGAGGAAAGTAGCGAGGTTTCGTTATACCCGCGGGTGGAAAGATCTTTAATTACACGCATATAGATCGAATAATTTTTCCGCGCCAAGGCATTCGCCAACTCGTAAATCTTATACTCAGCGTCTGGATAAACCAACTCTTCTACGATCTCGTCCGTCAACCGTTCGACACCGCTCGACTCGCAATACCCAAGCAATTTCTCCGTTTCCTTGGATATTCTCGACATATCGAATGCGCAATATGCTGCCAACTTTCCGCAAGTGACTCCGTCCGCATACAAGCCTGCGCGCTTGCAGGTAAGATATATCCATTTCTTGATTGTTTCTTCATCAGAGCGAGCGCAATCGACAAAAGTCACGTTGTTTTTCTTCGCTAAGGCAGCCGAACCCGACTTTCCTTTTCCGCCGTTGGAAATAATCAATATACTATCCTTCGGGGGATCGTCAAACAGCGGCTGTACGTAAGTTTCAAAATCCTTGTCGGTGGGGTAAAATTCCGTTACACGTACAACCCGACGTTCGCTGACAAAAGGAAAACATCTAAGCGCGTCCGTTAAAGCTTTGATCTTATCTCCTTTCAATGCGTTTCCGTCAAACGCCGCATAATCAAGGGTAGGTTCTTGCAAAAATCTTGCCTTTAACAGCGCCTCTCCCTTTTCGCGAAAATACACCTCTTCACCCTCGAAAAGGTATATGGGCTGCGCGCCGTTCTCATCGGTGAATTTTTTAAAATCCACGTATTTCATAGACAAACACACGCCCCCTTTCCCGCCATTTTAATACATTATAGCATAAAAGCAAGAAAAAAGCAAGAAAATATATTTATTTTCTTGCAAAACCTTTCCTTTATCCATAATCAAAATTTGACGAAAAATTACACATTCAACGCGACCATGGTAGCCACAAACCCCAAAATAGTCACCGCCGCGAGAGTATATTTTAATTTTTTATCTAAATTCCATTTATCCGTCAAAAAGACGCAAGCAGCATAATAGCATACGCACGCACCCGCAGAAAGTGTCAACCCGGATAACGCAAACGAAGAGAAATCCACCGCCTGAAATAACAACAACAATGCCGACCAAACCGCGTTGGAAAGAAACAGCATCGCCGACGCGCATACGGCAGGAAGAATGCTCGCTAGCACGACAAATACCAAAAGTGCAGAAAACAATGCGCTAATTAAGGGCACGAATAAGCAATTCAACAAAGTCGCCCACCCCGAAAGATACCCGAAGTAATGTAATAAAAGAGGCGCGGTTGCAATCTGCGCCGCCATTGTTGCAGAGAAAAAGGATGCCCCTGCTCGATACACTCTTTCCCCGATCGTAGGCGGCAACGTATCCCCCGTCGATAAGATCGCAAGTTGCTCTTCCGTGCGCTTGAGCGGTACGGCTTTTCGATACAGTTTATACCCGTGATCGCATACCTGCCCTATGGGTTTTGTTAATAATGCCAGGCCAAGACACGCCGCAAAGGAGAGTTGAAATCCCACCTCAAACAAGGCGGACGGTGTAAAAAGTAAAATGATGATTGCCGCTCCGCCCAACGATTGTAAAAAATCTGTTTTTACCCAAAGCAACGTACCAAGATAAGAAATAAGACAAATGACCGTCGCACGAACTACAGAAGCTGAAAAACCGCAAACGCCTGCATAGATGAAAAGCGCCGAGGCCACTATTAAAAAATGCAACGGTTTCGATATGCCTTTCAAGGGAGTTTTTCGCATGAGTAACAGGCAAAACCCAAACAGCGCGCCAACATGCAACCCAGACACCGCAAAAATATGCGCAATTCCACCCATACGGATATTGTCATACAAATCTGCCTCAATACCGTACGTATCACCAAACAACACCGCCTTTGTCACCGCAGCAGGCGTGGCGTCCATACCCCGCTCGATCGTATTTAGCGCACGCGCGCGTATAAATAGGAATAAGTCGAAAGAATGCCCGACGACCGTAGCTGATTTTGCAGACATACGATAACGCAAATCGTCCCCAAATGCGTTTGCTGAGAACACAAACTCACCGTGTTTCCACGCATACGGCTCGGTTTCACCCTGCAAGATAACCTCGTCGGATAAACCGATATTTTCCGCATACGAGGCATCCAGGTATGCAACGAGTTTCCCATTCACCCTTTCTTCCCCGATTATAACATCCGTCAAAACAAGCCCCGTGGAAGTTCCGTAGTCCCGTTTTTCAACTACGTGGCCAACCACGTAGCCCTCGCCAGTCGCACTCCGCACGTCGGTATATTTTTCCGTCTGCAATAAAAAGCCAAAAAAGCCAACGAAGAACGCAACGCCCAACACACCGATTGCGAGCGCCATCTTTTTCAGCTCTTGCTTACTGCGGCAAAAACAAAACGGTACTACAGCAAGCGGTAGTAGCACTAACAGCCACAACGCGGATATCCCGCAAAAGCGGTACTTATAATAAAAGAGAACCCCAAAACACAGAAAAACTGCAGAGAAAAAGAGAGGTCGGAAATTAAAGAGTTTCCCGACGAAAACTTCCTTTTCCTCTCTCCCTTTTATACTCATTTGTATTCTCCTTATTTTACACCTAACAATTCTTCTATACTACGCCCTAATAAAACCGATATTTTTATCAACATCGCTGTTTCGGGCATACTTCCTACATTAAACCATCTGGAAAGAGCGCTTTGTCCGATCCCCAGGTCCTTTGCCAAGCGATAAAAGGTACAGTTTCGCGTTTTCTTATATGTGATTAGATGACGAATCAACGATTCTTGCACACTCTTTATAGGATAATCTTTCCCCTCTTTCTTTTGTGTAAAATCGTCGCTTAATCCCAAAACACAATTATCATAGCAGGGGGAATATAATTTTAATCTTATGCCAACGAAATTCTATCCGAAACGGAACGGACAAACAAGCCTTTTTCCTCACCGATCGTCACGCAATCGTTGACGTATGCGGCAAATTTTTCAGTGGGCTTTGCGATATGGAATACAGACGCTACAATAGTCTGTATTTCTTCCATGTACAGCGCTACCTTGTCTTCCAACCCGCCGCGAATGATAGAAATAATCTCATACGGCGTGAAATCCGTTTCGTTTTTACGCAACTCCTCGCCCGTTTCCACGCGGTATCTGTCATAGCCGATATATCTGTCCGTCTTACGGTAAAATTCGCAACCGAGAATCTTTTCGTACTTAAATCCGCACAGCGCGATCAATGCCTGCATGCGCCCTTCCACCTTTGCGCCGTACTTGGTGATCCCCAAGCTCGACAAACAACGGCGAATGAGAAAATCGTACGCAATCGGTTCTTCAGCCGCCACAATCGCTTTTAACCGAGCCAGAATCTCTTTATCATTCTCGCCAGACGTTACGTAGTTGGCATTCTCCACACGCTCTTCCAAAACCGCCTTTTTATACGGTTTCTTACAACGATTGAGCTCTGCGCCCCCTCTCTTATCCGCGCCAGTCAATTTATCCAACAGATCTTTAATTTTCTTGATCTCACGTTTGGGGTTGTTATAATAGTTGACCGAATACAAACGCAATACGTTCCAGTTGCTACGCTTTAACGTCTGTATTTGCAATACGTTTCTATCCTTGATGGAGAATCGGGTAGGCGTATCGCACATAATCGCCAAAATAAAGCGTTTTCTGTCTTTCGGATCGACCACGGCAACGTCAATTTTGAAGCCCGACGCACCCACGTTATAACGGCATTCGTAGCCGTAGGCAGCCAACTCTTCCGCGATGTATTTTCCGATACCGTCCTTTTTACGCACGATATTTTCCGCATTAACAGCGAGGTTCGTTCTACCTTTTTGGGCAAAATCCAAAAACGCCTTTAATCCTGCAACCCCGCGCGATTTGGTCTTGGAAAGATCAATCATTGCCCCCGTCATAGACGCAAACACCATCATTTCCTCACGCGCACGCGAAACGGCAACGTTCAATCTGCGCCAACCGCCCGCTTGGTTCAAAGGCCCGAAATTCAAGGATATTCTGCCCAGTTTGTCAGGCCCGTAACAAACGGAAAACAAGATTACGTCACGTTCGTCACCCTGTACGTTTTCAAGATTTTTAACAAACAGCGGTTCTTCTCTGTCGTACGCCACACTCTCCAAATGTCTTTCCGCAATCGCCAAAGTCAGCTGTCTTTCGATATAATCCTTCTGCACGTTGGAGAAGGTAACAACACCGATACTGTTGCTGTTTTCTTTTGGATCGGAAAGACGGCGCAGTACCTCTTTCACCAACGCGTCCCCTTCCGCCTTGTTTTTCTTAGATAAACCACGATCGTAAAGACCGTCTTCCACCAACACAAAGCTTACCTTGCTCGCCAAAGCGTCGGGCGAAGGGAAAGTACACAGTCTGTTTTCATAATACATTGCGTTGGAGAACGCAATCAAGCTTTCGTGCTTACTTCTATAATGCCACGTCAAATGGCGTTGAGGCATATTGATTGCTAAGCAGTCGTCCAAAACGCTCTCCATATCCTCGTTTTCAAGGTTATCTTCGTCCACGTACTGAGTATTGAAGAAACTGGTGGGAGGCAACTGTTTCGGATCGCCGACCACAATCGCCGCTTTACCTCTTGCCAACGAACAAATCGCCTCTGCCGTGGGGATTTGGGACGCTTCATCGAAGATAACAAGGTCAAACAGCCCGTTTTCCGCCTTGAGATATTGCGATACGGTGATCGGGCTCATTAGCATACACGGCGCCAGCACTTTCATAAGTTCCGGCGTTTCTTCGAACAGTCTTCTTAACCCCATACCGCGTAAATTCGATTTTGCATACCGTTGGAAATTCGCCTGTTCCAAAGCAAGCGTTCCCTCGGTAAACGAAGTCGGCAGACGGGAAATAAGTTTCGTACGGATATATTCTTTCGTAAGTTTGGAAAATTCTTCCATCGTCATGCGCAAGCTTTCCGTCTTTTCCTCGGATATCGCCGCAGAGAATCGGGACAAAACGGGATCGAGCGGAATATTCGTCTGCAAGAAATTCTTATAGATATTCTTTTCAAAACTCTCCACGATATTCTCACCCGTGACCGCGCCGTTTTCCAACGCGTCAGTGATAAAGGTGAGCCCTGCCTCGTCCAAAGCCTTTGCCGTCTTCTTATACATACACCAGCTGGCGAGCATGTCGATATTCTCGATCAATGCCCCTGCTTTTGCCGTATATACGTCCAAAATTTCTTCAGAGGGAACTTTTTCTTCGTCTGCTTCAGTGATGGTCAGGAAACTGTTTTCCGCCTCACGGAAACTCTCGACAGAACGCATCAAACCGTTGAGAACGGGTGCGGTATAGCCGCACGCCGCGCGCACGCACATACTGTTGAAGCTGTCGGGATTATAATCCATAAACACCGACGCGCACATTGTGTGCAACTCGTACAAATCTTTCAAGAAGTTCTTACGTGCGTCGAAATAATCCACTCTCCCGAATGCAAACGTAAAATATTGAGAAAGACGAGTGTTACCGCGGATACGTTCCATCGCGCCGTAAATATCGTACGTCGTTTCAAGAAGCTGCAACAGCTCCTCTTTTTCCATCGGTGCAAACGCCGTCTTTTGCAGGCGTTTTACTACCGACCTCACGCATTTATTCTTCTCGTAATCGCTTCTGCCCGATTCTAACCATTCGCCCAGTTCCTTATATTCCTTGGTGATATCCACCAGCTTTTTACAACTCGCAAAATATTTTTCAAGGCAGGAATCCAGCCGTTTGTTCGCGTTAAAGAAAGCGTAAAATTCCTCTTCGTTTTCTTTAAAATACTTATTCAAGATACCGCTCTGCAGACGTTTTGCAATCTCGTAGAGGGTCTCTAATTTCTTCCTCGTCAACGTACTGATACTCTGGCGGTACAGATCCAAGAACAGCGCCACGTAATTTTTGAGGTGCTTAATTTCCGCGATCATAACCTCGGACGCACAGTAGAGAGAATCTCTCGCCTGCAGGCTGTATTCGGTCAAATTCACGTTGGAGAAAGGCGAATTGTACACGCCGCCGCATTCCTTTGCCGCAGCCGCCGCCTGCACCATCATCTGCTCGTAATTATCAATCTTTTCTTTCGTCAAGCCATCGTAGAACGTGCTCTCGATATTCATGATATCGGGCGCATTTTTATTCTTCAAACAGATGAGCAACGCCTCGTAAATGGATACCCCCAAACGGCGCTTTTTATGCAATGCGGTAAGCGGCTCCGACAGCTCGTTTTTTAACCTTGCTATCGCGTTGGATTTTTCGGAAAGGCTCACCTTTTCCTGTGCTCCAGCAAGCGCCAACGTCTCGCTCAACTTTTGCACAACCTCGGATTTATTCGTTTTGTTGGAGTGCAATTCCAAGCAAAATTCCCCCAACCCGATCGAATCCAAACGCTTTTTAACGACCGAAAGCGCCGCCTGCTTTTCCGCGACGAACAGCACCCGCTTGTTATCGTTGAGGGCGTTGGCAATGATGTTGGTGATCGTTTGTGATTTCCCCGTTCCAGGAGGGCCGTGCAGGACAAAGCTCTTACCCTGCTGAGAAAGCGCGATCGCGTTCCACTGGGACGCGTCCGCAGGTAACGGCGTCAGGGTCGTTTCGGGATTGACGTCGTCCTCTTTCAAAATCTCGTCCACCCCCCCGCCGATCAGCACGGAGTTCTCCAACAACGCCTCTATTATTTTGTTTTTGGAAAATTCCCGATATTCTGGCGAAGATCGTTCCACATCTGGTATCGTGCAAACGAGAACGCCGCTACGTACACGTCGTCCACCACTTCCCAGTTGCGCATTTTAAGAATTTCCACGCGGACCATAGCAAGTATTTCAGAAATCTTCAACCCTTGAATCGCGTCGCTAAGACCGCGGATATCAATGTCAAAATCCTGCTTCAAATACTCGAGCAAGGTCGAATTCACCGACGCTTCTTCGTCGGTAAGTGCCAAGGAATACCCAATCCCCTTAATTTTTTTGAGTTGTATAGGCTGCAACACCAAGGGCGCGTAATGTTCTCCGCCGTCCTCGCGAGAATACCATTTCAAGAACCCGAGTGCAAGATATAAGATCTTCGTACCCGATTCCTCATACGCCTCTTTGTTTTTGCGAATCAGCCTATTCACCGTTTCGCCAAGAGTACGTTCGTCCGTATACGTACGCAATATCCCCGACTGATTTTCGAGGGCAATCAGCTCCTGTCTCTTTTTGGCATACGCATTCGCCCCGAAATAGACGCGTTTTTCCGACAGCGCCCGTATATCTTCCGTCGCCGCGGCAAAATGCAATTCTCCCTGCTCCGTTAAAGCATCCAACATGCCGTCCGCCGAAGAGGCAACGATCTGCAAGCCGTATTTCGTGGGATTGAAATTCAACAGCCCATTCTTCATGGACAGATCAAGTAATCTTCTCTCCCATACCTGATCCCTCGTCATTTCGGTATCGAGGGACAATTTTTGCATGGAAAGAAGCTCACTGGGCAACGTATCGTGGGACATATCCGCCTCAGTCAATACTTCGTACCCCTTTACCGTCTTCGCGCGTAAGGGCAATGCCCCGATATGGGACATGCGGCAACGGCGAACGTCAACGCAGCGATCGTAATATCCTGCCTGCAATTTTTGACGGAAATGCGCCTCTGACGTCGAATAAGCCGCATTCTTGTCCGAGAACAAATCTTCCACGTCAAAGCAACTGAGGTTATTGATCCCGTCTGCAATATACGCGTCCAAACGCTGCATGTCGTCTGAAACGGTATCAAGGAAACACCCATCGTACAGCCATACGCCGCAGGTAACCTCTTTCTCGCCGAACACGATCACAGAATGCAGACCAAGGCTCTCTAAACAGCTACACGCAAACAGAGCCATTTCCAAAGGGCTCGCCTTTCTGTTCGTTAATATTTTCACTCCTGCGCCAGCCTCTACGGGCGCGGAAATATCACAAGGTTTTTTCAAAACGGAGAAACGGCGGAATACCGCATACAGTGCCGCGATAATACGGCGCACGGCGTTTTTATCGTTGCCGATATAACCGCCCAGCTCGCAAGGGCTGTTCCATTTTTTCAGCTGTTCTTCGATTTCGGTTTTTACGCGGGCGCAATCCCCCAGCTTCGGGCGAACAAAGGACGCGAGCAGCTCCGCATCTCCCTCGATACCGTGCCAGTAATCGAAAGGCAGCGTTTTGACCGTCCATTCCCTCGTATCTATGATTTTCTTATCCTTTCTCAAAGTGACCGTAATCTTTTCTTCCGTCACCCCTTCCAAATCGGAAAAATAGAGCGGCGAAAGGACCGTCCCTAAATCGACCTCAACCACGCTCTCGTAAGGCACTTCCACCTCTTTTTCGCAAGGCAAAAGCATACCGTTTGCATTCTCTACGCAAAGGGTCAGTCCCTCAATCGTTTCCTCTCCCGTATTTTTGATTTGTAAGGAAGAAAACAGCGGTCTGCGCGCAAAATAGTCGGCATAGGAAATAACCTTTGCCGCCTCGGCGTGTAATGATAAGATTTCTTCCAACTTTCTGGTTTTCTGAGCCATAGCTTACCCCATTTTGATTATTCCCCTTTATTATACACGCAAACTATGAAAAAATCAACCCCAAAAGATAGCTTTTTTTCTTTTTTATAAAAGAAAAACCGCGCGGTTTTCCGCGCGGAATATCGAATCTTTCCGTTTTTCCCGATTATTCTAAATATTGTGAAACGGTATAGGACAATCTATCCAACACGTCCTCAATATCTCCAAACAGCATACAGCCTGCCGCGCGGACGTGTCCGCCCCCGCCGTACGTGCCTGCAATCTTGTTCACGTCTGCATACCGCTTTGAACGCAGGGAAATTTTATACTGCCCTTTACGCACTTCCATGACCGACGCCGAAACCTCTACGCTATCCACCGTCAACGGAAAGTCCACAAAGCCTTCCGTCATTCCCTCGTCCGCGCCGCACGCAAGCATATTTGCTTTCGTAACCGTAATCACCGCAAAACGGTCGTCATGATAAAAACGCATTCCGCTCATCGTCTTTGCGTGCAACAGCGCGCGCGCTTTAGGTTGGCGTTTGAACAAGAGATAATTGTATCCGCTGATATCCGCGCCCGCCTTGACCAGTTCCGCCGTCAACCTAAGCGTCTCTTCCGTTACGTCGTCATGAGAGAAATTCCCCGAATCGGTCAATACACCAAGGAGCAGATATTCTGCCGTTTTTTTATCAATCGGGACACCCATGGCCTTGATGAGCGCCGCTACGTTCATACAATTTGCCGAACAAATACGCACGTAATTATACTTTGCAAAATGTGTATTCGAAACGTGATGATCGACGTTTACCGTATCGATTTTTTTACGTCTTGCCTGCAAAAAGAGATCAGACAACGCCCCAAGACGCTGATCGTCGCTACTATCCACAGCCACAATCAGATCATACCCGTCTTTGGGCATTTTTTTAATCTTTTCCACCCCGTCCACAAAGGCAAGGTTGGAGGGGATATCCGATTCAACGCATACCTGGTTGGGGGTTTTTAAAAAATCCAAGGCGTATGAAAGCGCCAACGCCCCGCCAATCGCGTCTCCGTCCGGGCGCATATGCGCCACGATTAATACCTCTTTCGAACGCTGTATTCTCTCTGCAATTTGCTCTAACGTGCAATCCATCTTTTCTCCTAAAAAACGTCCTCCCTATCACGAGGAGGACGTTTGCTTTTGTTGATTGTTTGCCAAACGGTACGTTTAGCAGCTCCACCCATCACTCCTCGTCTTCGCTGTCTGCAGGGGTGGAATAGGTAATCGTCTTAAATAACTCATCCATTTTCGAACCGTACACCATACTGCCGTCCATCTTAAAACGGAGCGCAGGCACGGTACGCATACGCATCACTTGCGCCAACTCATGACGGATATGCCCTGCGAGTTCTTGCAAAACCTCGAAAGAACGCTTGGTCTCCGCTTCGTTCGACGCATAGATGCTGACGTAGATATTCGCTGTTTTTAAATCGGGCGCAACGTCCGCTTCCGTAACGGATATCAATCCCTTAAGGTCGGGATTCATATCCTTCAGACGGCGAATAATCGCGCTGATTTCCTTTTGATATTCCCCGTTCAAACGGGAAGTTCTCGATACTTTCATTACGCTTTGATTTCCTCCGTAACGTAACATTCGATAATATCGCCGACGCGGATCTCGTTAAACCCTTCGATCGCGCAGCCGCATTCATAGCCGTAGTTGACCTCTTTTACGTCGTCCTTAAAGCGTTTCAACTGCTTCACGCCGCCTTCGCAGATCATGATATCTTCGCGATAGATACGAAGCTTACCGCCGCGAACGATCTTACCGTCCGTAACGTAGCAACCTGCAATCGTGCCAACGCCCGTGATATTGAACGTCTGACGGACTTCGCATTTACCCGTAAGCACTTCTTTAAGCTTGGGTGCAAGCATACCTTTGAGCGCCGCTTCCATATCGTCGAGAAGCTCGTAGATAATACGGTAGCTTCTAACGTCGACCTTAGACTGTTCAGCAATCTTCTTCGCCTTGGTGTCAGGACGAACGTTGAACCCAATGATGATCGCGTTTGCACTGTCAGCAAGCATAACGTCCCCTTCGTTGATCGCACCCGCCGCCGAATGGATAACCTTCACGCGGACTTCTTCGTTGGAAAGCTTTTCCAAGGAATGTTTTACAGCTTCAACGCTACCCTGTACGTCACCTTTGACGATAAGGTTAAGGTTCTTGATCTTGCCTTCTTCCACCTGAGCGAATACGTCGTCAAGCGTAACACGGCTCTGTTCTTTGATCATGCTTTCGCGTTCTCTGTTCTTTCTTTCTTCCTGTACCTGCTTCATCAGCGACTGGTCAACAGCCATAATGCTGTCGCCTGCGTTGGGTACGTCTTCCAGACCGAGAATGGATACCGCCATGGAAGGACCTGCACTCTTGACAGCTCTGCCCTTGTCGTCGAACATAGCACGCACACGCCCCATGGTCGTACCGGAAAGGATATTGTCACCAGTTTTCAAAGTACCCGTTTGAACGATGATACTTGCAACGGGGCCCTTGCCCTTATCGAGTTTCGCCTCGATAATCGTACCTTTTGCCTGACGGTCGGGGTTAGCTTTGAGTTCTTGCATTTCCGCAACGAGGTTGACGGAATCAAGCAAATCGTCGATACCCATACCCGTCTTTGCGGACACGGGAACAACCATCGTATCGCCGCCCCATTCTTCGGGAACAAGGTCGTGTTCCAACAATTCCTGCTTCACGCGATCGGGATTGATCTCGTGTTTATCCATTTTATTCATTGCCACGATAATGGGCACGTCAGCCGCCTTTGCGTGGTTGATTGCTTCTACCGTCTGAGGCATGATACCGTCGTCTGCCGCTACTACGAGAATAACGACGTCCGTTACTTGCGCGCCGCGCGCTCTCATTGCGGTGAACGCCGCGTGACCAGGCGTATCGATAAAGGTGATCTGTTTGCCTTTCGCCGTTACGGTATAAGCACCGATACTCTGGGTAATACCGCCCGCTTCCCCAGAAGTTACGGAGGTAGCGCGGATTCTGTCGAGCAAGGAAGTCTTACCATGGTCTACGTGCCCCATAACCGTTACGACGGGCGCACGGGTAATGAGCTTGCTTTCGTCCTCAACAGAAGCCGTATCCATCAGAACTTCTTCTGCGGTCTTTTCAGGCTTATATTCCAGATCGATACCCATATCCGCCGCCATCAAAGCCGCGTTATCGTAATCGATCGAATCATTGATCCCTTTCATGATACCTTCTTTGAAAAGGCGTTTGGTGATCTCTACCGCGGAAACGCCGAGCTTTTCAGAAAGCACTTTCAAAGGAATATCCTGCGTCGTAACCACTGCGTGTTCGATCTTGATCGTAGGGATTTCCTGACGTTTCTGCTTTTTAGGCGAACGTACCTTTCTGTAGCCCGACTTATCCTCGTCAAAATCCTCCACCGTCATACCTTGCTGTTTAATCAAGGAACGCTTCGACATAGGTTTCTTTTCGGTATACGTCTTTTCAAACGTCTTTTTCTTTGCAGGCGCAGAGAAGGATTTGTTATCTCTGCTCGGTGCACTGATGGGAGCCGCGATCGGAGCAGGCGCCGCAGGTCTCGCGGGTCTTGCCCCTGTTGCTGGACGCATCGGTCTATCGCCAGCAGGTCTTGCAGGTCTTTCGCCTGCGGGACGGGGACGGTACGAGGGAGCGCTCGACGTCTCCGTACCAGGCTTCGCCACGTATACCCCTTGTTCTTGACCGTTGCGGAAATATCTAGGTGCACGAGGAGCCGCGGGCGCGGGCTTGCTCTCCGTTTTGGGAACAAACGTGCGCGCTTCGGGTTTCTTCTCCTCTACCGTGTCTTGTACGGCAACGGGAGTTTCTTTCACTTCCGCTTTCGCTTCTTCCGTCTTCGGTGCTTTTTCTACCGTTTCCGCCTTCTCCTCCGCTTTCGGTTCCTCAACGAGAGCAGGCTCTTCTACGGGTTCTTTCTTTTTCTTAGCGGCTTTCTCTTTAGCCTTCTCTTCCGCCGCTTTTGCCGCTTCTTCTTTCGCTTTTTCCTCAGCGGCAATACGCGCAGCCTCTTCCGCCGCAGCACGCGCCTCTGCTTCAGCGCGCGCCGCCGCTTCCGCGACTTCGCGTTCCTGTTTTTCCGCCTCTAATGCGGATAATTTCTTCAAGATGTCCGACAGGCTCTTTTCCGTGGATGAAAGGCGTTTTTGTAAACCGCCCAACTGCTTGTCGTCTAAAAGTGATGCAATTTTCTCCACGTTTTCATACTTTTTTGCCATAGGTTCAGTTGTTTCCTCCCGAATATAATTTGAATTTCGGCTCGCCGTCGGCAGACTGGATCATTGCCGATGCAAGGTGTTCGTCCGTGATTGCCACTGCGCGTACCGCAGGGCGGTGTACCCATTCCGCCAAAGCACCCTCGTCCGTGATATATAACGGACAGCCGAGTCTTTCTTGCGTCCTGAGCATAGGTTTTAACGAGTTCTTCCCGATACTTCCGTCCATGACGAGCAGGAAAACTCCCTTTTTCTGTTTTTCTATCGTTTCTGCGCCAAAGATGATTTTTCTAGAACGGATACAAAATCCGAGATAGGTTTCGATCTTACTTTTCTCCAAGACCGTCCTCCTCTATCCCTTGATACACCTCAGGTGCGACGTTCGTCGAAAAAGTCTTATGCAGAAGTTTCTTCCCCAACAACTTTTTCCGACATTCGTCGTTTCCGCACACGTAGGCGCCTCTGCCAGGCGCTTTCCCCGTAGGATCGGGAAAAATCTCACCATCGGCATTTTTGACCACGCGGAGCATTTCCTTTTTCGGCTTCATTTCCCGACAGGCAATGCACATACGCATGGGGATACTTTTATTTTTTGACATTGTAATTTCTCCGTTTTAATTCGATAAACGCAGATGAAAATTATTCTTCCGCGCCTTCTTCGCTCTCTTCGTTTTCGATCTGAGCAAGGATCTCTGCCGCTTCGGGAGAGGATGCGCTCTTAACGTCAATCTTCCAGCCGGTCAATCTTGCAGCCAAACGAGCGTTTTGACCATCTCTGCCGATTGCCAAGGAAAGTTTGTCGTCGGGAACGATCGCCATTGCGCTCTTTTCCCCTTTTGCCGTTACTGACAAAACAGTTGCAGGCGACAACGCCTTATAGATGAACGCCAAAGGATCTTCGTTCCAAAGAATGATGTCGATCTTTTCACCGCCGAGTTCTTCTACGACGGCGTTGACTCTCGCACCGCGGTTACCTACGCATGCGCCGACAGCGTCCACACGTGCGTCGTTGGAAAGAATCGCCATCTTGGTACGGTGACCGGGTTCACGCGCGATTTCTTTAATCTCTACGATGCCCTGCGCAATTTCGGGGACTTGGGATTCGAACAATTTCTTCACCAAGCCCTGCGCGGTACGGGAAACCACGATCTGCGAATTTTTACCGTTATTCTTAACACGCTTTACAAACACTTTCAATCTGTCGCCAACTGCATATCTTTCCGTTAAAACGCGGTCCTGAGGGGGCATAACACCCTCAATTTTCTTATCGCCGAGTTCTACGTAAACGTTGCGTTCGTCGATCTTGCGGATAACACCGTCCATCAACTCTCCTTCCTTATCCGAGAATTCGGAGAAGGTGTTATCGCGTTCCGCTTCGTGCAATTTCTGCAAAATAACCTGTTTCGCAGTCTGCGCGGCAATGCGCCCGAAATCCTTGGGGATAAACGTCTTCACGATCGTATCGCCCACTTTGTAATCGGGGTTCAGTTCCTGCGCGTCTTCCAAAGAAATTTCCTTGTCTTTGTCCTCTACTTCTTCTACGACATAGCGGGTTGCGCGGAATTCAATTCTGCCGTTCTCAGCGTCCAAGGACACGGAAATCTCCGCACCGCCCTCGAACTGCTTTTTATACGCGGACGCAAGCGCGTTTTCAAGCGTTGCGATAAAAGCCTCTTCGCTGATCCCTTTCTCTCTTACCAAATCGGTAAGCGCCGCAAAAAACTCCTTGTTTTCCATTGTTGTTTCTCCTGTTAAATTTTCGTAAATTTATCGTTGATTTTTTTATTTTCTCATTAAAATAAACCGTCAAAATCAATCGCTCTGCAAATCTTCGCAATCTTCGATTTTTCCAGTTTCCATTCTTCGCCGTTGTCCTCAAGGAACACACAGTTCTCATCGTGCCCTTTCAAAACCATTTCAAACAGCTTTTTCCCTTTCATCGGCGCGAACAGCTTCACTTCCACTTTCTTGCCGATATTCTTTTGAAAATCCCGATCCGTCTTCAAAGGTCTGTCAAGACCAGGGCTGGAGACGTTGAGGGTATAGGGCGTACCGAACGTGGGATCTGCCTCGTCCAAAACGGGGTCAATCGCACGGTGAAATTTTTCACACGTATTCAAATCCACGCCGTTTTCCGTGTCTATATACACAGTCAAGGCAGGTTCTCTTCCCTGTTTGAATTCCACCTCTACAATCTCAATCCCCATTTCATCGGCGATCGGTTGCAACACCTCTTGAATTTCCGCAATACTCTTTACTTTCATGTTTCCTCCAACGGCAGTTTTTCACTCCGTTTACCCCTTAATACGAAGATTGAGAGTGGCGCAAGACCACTCTCAATAACATCAAATCATTATTAAGTATTCCTATTATAACATAGTTATAATCCTTTTGCAAGCGTTTCTGCCATGTTTTTTGAAAATTTTTCCTATTCTATCAATCTAGACAACCCTTCGCCTTTACCAGCTCGATGAACACCTTCGCCGTAACGCACGCGTCGTCGAACGCACGATGGTGATTAAAGGTAAAACCGTAATAATCCGCGACCGTGTTGAGCTTGTAATTCGCCAGTTTCCCACGCAGAACCTGCTGTGCCAAAGTCAACGTATCGTACTGTTTTTTATCGAACATGTACCCATTCTGTTCCCCATAATAATGCACGAAACGATAGTCGAACGTAACGTTATGTCCTACCAAAATCGCACCGTCTGTGAATTTGTAAAAATCGGCAAGCACTTTATCCACCTCAGGTGCGCCGACAAGGTCGGAATCGTTTATCCCCGTCAGGTTGATAATCTCTTGCGACAATCGTTCTTTGCAAGCGATAAATGAGGAAAATTTTTCCACCATTTCCCCACCGACGATTTTCACCGCACCGATTTCGATAATTTTATCCATCTTGCCCATCGCAGGATTGTTATTCAGTCCCGTCGTTTCCAAATCGAACACGACGAATACGTTTTCTTTCAGCTGCGCGGGCTTTGTCAAATCATCGAACAGCCCCGCCTGCGTGCAATCGGAATAAGGCTGAGGGAAGACGGCATGATACGCCTTGGGTACGGGCTTGCCCTTACGCGCAATCGGCTCAAACCCATCAGGGGGCGCGCCGTAATTAATCTTCGCCGCTTTGAAAGATGCCGAACCTCTAAATTCCTCGTTGGAACCGCTGATAACAATTTTATCCCCAATCTTGATATTACGCACCTTTTCCACCGTCGCTTTTTTAGGAAAATAGGTGGTACGCAAATTCGCCGTTCCATCCGTCAACGAAACGGAAAAACGAGTTTTCTCTACGTCCTCGCCCGTCTTTTCATTATGTTTTACGTAGGATATTTCTTCAATATAGGTGACCGTACCGCAGACGGCGTAATTCCCCTCCACCTGCTGACAGTCCGCCATGTAGACCGCCGTTTTTAACGGCTCGTCCACACCGTCGATTTTCTCATAGTCCATAATCGGGAAACGCCGAATCTCCACAGGGATAATCTCTTCCTCTTCCACATCCGAAAGCTCTTCCAAAATCCCCTCGTCGGGCGCCGCCTTTTCCACGATACGAACGTTGCCGTAAAACGTGCCGCAAAAGACGCTCGATAAATACCTGCTTACCTCGTCTAGGATATTTCCCGAAGAAAATAACGACTGTTCGCCAGAGGCAATATCCACGTAAAAATGCGCGCCGCTGCCCAGCATTTCCACCTCGATATTCTCCTCTTCCAAGAATGCCGACGCTGCAGGAAACGTCTTTTGAATATATTGATAAATACGCTGTTTCAGCCCCTCCGCTTCGGGTACGCGCTTCACGATTTTAACGCGCGCGGAAAAGCCGTCGGGCAAATACCCCTCGGAAATATGCCTCGCCTCCGCCTCTTCGCTAAGAGAATAGGTCTTGTCCGTCACCAAAAGAAATTCTGCGTAACGTTCTTTTTTTGACACGGTAATACCGCAAAGGATCGCATGTTCCAATCCGTTCAGCGCACGTATCTCCGCCAAATACTCGTTAACTTTACTCGCCATCTAACAATAACCTGATTTCCTTGAAAAATTCTTCTTCTGCACAATCGGTAGACACCTTTTTGAACGGCTCTCCCTTTTTAAAAATAAGACAGCCACCCTTACCGCCTGCAATCCCAAGATCGGCATCCTTTGCTTCCCCAGGACCGTTTACCACGCAGCCCATCACCGCGACCTTTGCCTTTTTCTTATAGGGACGGACAAACGCCGTTACCTTTTCCGCAAGCGCCATACTCTCCCATTCGCACCGACCGCAAGTGGGACACGCCACGACCTCGACAAAATTTTCTTCCAACCCGCATGCGCGCAAAATCTGTTGCGCCGCATACACCTCTTTTATGGGATCGTCCGTCAAAGAGACCCGAATGGTATCCCCGATCCCCTGGAGCAGCAAACTGCCGATACCGACCGCACTTTTCACAATCCCTGCCTCTGTCGTTCCCGCCTCGGTCACCCCCAAATGCAAGGGGTATTGTGTACGACTTGCCAGTAGCATGTACGCGTTCACTGTTAATTTAACGTCTGAAGCCTTGACCGAAATAACGATATCATCGACCCCGAAACGTTCTAAAATATTGACGTTGTACAACGCGCTTTCCACCAACGCTTCCGCGCTTCTTCCATAACGTTGTAAAAAGGTTTTCTCGATACTTCCCGTATTCGCACCGACTCGAACGGGAATCTTATGCGCTTTGATGCAGTCGGCGACGTATTTTATCTCATTCTCACCGCCAATGTTTCCTGGATTGATACGCACCTTGTCTGCCCCGTTTTCAATCGCCATAACGGCAAGCTTCGGAGAAAAATGAATATCCGCAACCAGAGGAATCTCCGTCTTTTCTTTCACCGCCTTAAAGGCGATTGCGTCCGTTTCGTCCAAAACCGCAAGCCGAACGATCTCGCACCCCGCTTTCTTCAGCCCGTTGATCTGCGCGACCGTCTTTTCTACGTCCGAAGTTTTGGTCGTTGTCATCGACTGTATCTTGACCTTTGTTCCGCCGCCAAGCTGCAGCCCGCCGACAGATAAAAGTTTCGTCTTTTTCACGTCCATAAACTACCTCAAACGCTTTTATTTTTTCTCCGTTTTCATCATCTGCTTTAATTCGGACATAAACGAGGACAAATCCTTAAAAGAACGATACACGGATGCATAGCGTACGTAAGAAACCTCGTCCACTTTTTTCAATCTCTCCATAACCATCTCCCCGATATCTTTCGTGGTAACCTCGCTTTCCATGCTGTTGTATACCTGTTTGGAAATATCCGACACCATTTCATCAATCACGTGCATGGGCACAGGTCGTTTTTCGCAGGATTTAATAATCCCATTTCTGATTTTCTCTTCGTTGAACGATTGACGGGTTCCGTTATTTTTGACAACCAAAACGGGGGTTATCTCTATCGTTTCGTAGGTCGTAAAACGCCTACCGCAACCTATACATTCCCTTCTTCTTCGAATTGCTTTATCGTCGTCGGATGCACGGGAATCCACCACCTTGCTCTCCGTACAGTTACAATACAAACACTTCATGTCTTTCTCCTTTCAACGCGTACCTGGTACGCCCGTTTTTCGTAGTTAGTGCTTTTTACCCTTCCTTTTACGGATTTCTTTCACCATGTTTTCATACCCGTTGTTTCCAGGCGTATAATAGATTTTGTCCTTTAAGGAATCCGGCAAATACTGCTGTTCTACGTATCCGCCGTAATTATGGGGATACTTATAGGTGCTGCCAATCGCCTTGTCTTCTTGGCTTGCCATACTCGTGTCTTTCAAATAGGGAGGAATAGCGTCGTCGCGCACTTCGCGCGCATCCGCTTTCGCGGCATACATTGCCTCCACCACAGAATTGCTCTTTTCCGCCTCGCAAACGTAAATGATTGCTTCGGAAAGAGGGATCATCGCCTCGGGATAACCTATCTTTTCCAAAGCGTACATCGCAGACGTTGCAATCTGCAATGCGCGAGGATCTGCCATACCGACGTCCTCGGCAGAATGCACCACCAACCGCCTTGCAACGATCATCGGATCACAGCCCCCCTCAATCAAGCGCATCGCATAATACAGTGCGGCGTTGGCGTCGCTTCCGCGCAGCGATTTACAAAACGCGGAAAGAAAATCGTAAAAGGAATCTTCGTTATATGATAAGGCTTTTCGCTGAATAGACTGTTCCGCATCAGTCAAGGTAATATGCACGTTCCCCTCTCCGTCGGGAGAAGTGGTCAGTGCGGCAAGTTCCAACGCATTATACGCCGAACGGAGATCGCCGCCCGCCATATTCGCAATGTGCGCCACAGCGTCGTCATCCACCGTAATATGCTGTTTCCCAAGCCCTTTATGACGGTTCTTGAGCGCCTTGTACAACGCGTCGACAATGTCCTCGTTCGTCAAGCGTTTAAACTCGAACACGCGGCAACGGGAAACGATAGCAGGCGTCATCGACGCATACGGATTTTCTGTTGTTGAACCGATAAAGATGATCGTGCCTTGCTCGATTGCAGGCAATAAAGAATCACTCTGCGTTTTATTGAAACGGTGACACTCATCCAAAAGAAGGTAGGTGCGCTTCCCGAACATTTTAAGGTTATCACGCGCCCGTTCCACCGCTTTTTTCACGTCTGCGACCCCTGCATTTACGGCGTTGAGTTTAATAAACTCCCCATTCGTGCGAAGGGCGATAATGTTGGCAAGCGTCGTTTTTCCGCACCCAGGAGGGCCCCAAAAGATGCAGCTTCCTAGACGGTCGGTCGCAATCGCGCGACGCAAAAGCGAGCCTTCCGCAACAATATGCTTTTGACCGATAAATTCATCTAAAGAGTTCGCTCTCATACGCTCCGCCAAAGGCTTCGCGTTTTCTTCGTTATTGTTAAAATCAAATAAATCCATACCTTATCCTTTTAAAGCCTCTTTGATCGCCGCGGCGTTGGCTTTGCCAAGCTCATACCCCTTTCGGTACGCCATATCGATCCTCTTTAAGGAAAATTGATCCATGTTTCCAAGCTCGGGTTCTAACCAAAAATCAATTTGATCTTTATGTTTTTCATGATACAAGCGGGTACGGTGATTGTCCATAAGGTCGATCATATCCAAAAGCATACCGATCGCCCCGGGGCATTCTTCGTCGCATTCCCGCCAGCCAAGAACGTCCACCGCCACAACAATTTCCGCGCCCATCTCCTTTACACGCATAGCAGGTACGCGTTCAAGGATACCTCCGTCCACCAAACGTCTGCCCTCTTTCTCGATTGGATGAAATACCGCAGGGATCGTAGCAGACGCCACCATCGCATCCAACACACTCCCTTCAGACATCTCTACCACCTCTTGTTGGAACATATCCACCGCAATACAGCGGAAAGGAATCTCTAACTCGTCAAAGGTGATATCTTTCATAAATCTCTCTAACAGTTTCCAGATCTTCTTCGAACCGAAAAAACCGCCCTTTTTGCTTGTCGGCGAAATAAAATCCAGCAAACGCAACTTTAAAACGACGTTTTTAATCTGCTCAATCGAAACGCCCGCCGCATACGCGCCACCCACGATTGCGCCCATGGAACAACCCGTGATATAATCGGGCTTGATTCCCGCTTCTTCCATCGCCTCCAAAAAACCAATGTGCGCCACACCGCGACTACCGCCTGCGCCTAGCGCAAAACCTAATTTTTTCATACTTTCTCCCCCTTTATGTACAGCGGAGGCAAACCATTAGCCTCTTTCTAACGTTTACACTTGCCCTGCAATATCAAGAAGCAATCTTTCCGTGTCCTCCCAACCAAGGCAAGGGTCGGTGATCGATTTTCCAAAGACTTCGTTATGAGATTGATTTCCTTCAACAAGAAAACTCTCAATCATCAGCCCTTTCACAATCCCCTTAAAATCTTTATCCGCACAACGGTTTTGCATAACTTCTTGCGCAATAGAGATCTGCTGTTTAAAGTTCTTTCCTGAGTTAGAATGATTGCAGTCGATGATTATCGCAGGATTTTTAAGTTTACTGTTTTGATACATTTCCGCGAGCTGCATGACCGTTTCATAATGAAAATTCGGCACGTCGGTATCCAATCCGTTCACTCCACCGCGCAAAATCGCGTGGGCAAAAGGATTCCCGCTCGAGCTTACCTGATAATTGCGATATTTAAAAATCTGCGGACTCTGTGCCGCAAATATAGAATTTAACAATGCGATAACGTTCCCGCTCATGGGATTTTTTAAACCGACTGGTGCATCAATACCGCTCGCAACCTGACGGTGCAGTTGGTTTTCAACACTCCTCGCGCCAATGACGTGATAGGACAAAAGGTCTTCTACGTACGCGGTGTTTTCGGGATAAAGCATCTCGTCCGCCGCCGTCAAGCCCGATTCGTTCATAGCCGCAAGGTGCAACGCACGGGTGCTACGGATACCGCGCACAATATCTGCCGCGCCTTCGGGATCGGGCTGGACAAACATACCTTGATATCCAACCCCTTTCGTACGGGGTTTGTTGGTATAGATGCGGGGTACGATGACTATCTTCTCTTTTACCTTTTCATTCAATTTCCCAAGGCGGGCAATATATTCCAACGTAGACGTCGGTTCATGCGCGGAACAAGGCCCCACGACCACCAACATTTTATCGCTTTTATTGGAAATAACGTCGCAAATTTCTTGATCACGCGCACTTTTTATCGCCTGTAATGCAGGCGTCAGCGGTTTCTCCGCTATGAATTCTTCGGGTTCTGGAATTAAATTCTGTTTTACGAACACACCAAAACCTCCTTCTTTCGTTATTTTTTTAGCTTTTCAATATACTCTTTCACTTCTGCCGTCACGTACTCGTCAATCGGGGTTGAAAAACGCAAACTGTTACGCACGATGGAAGAGCTAACGTGCAGTAACTCTTGCGGACAGGGAAGATATACTGTGGAAAACTCGGGATCAAGTTTCCTACTCGCGTAAAAATTCGCATTCTCGTAATCGAGATCAATCGAGTTTCTAATCCCACGCGCATAAAACCCCACTTTCTCTTTCTTCATCAGTTCCGTCACGGTACGATCGGAAACGATGACCCGCACACGCCCATTTTTTCCAAACATGAGCCCTAACATTTCCTCGCGCTGTTCCAAGGTAAAACAAGGGGTCTTCGAGGGGTTGACAAGGATTGCAACCACAACTTCATCAAAGAGCTTTAAACATTCTTCCACCAAAGCTTTATGCCCCAACGTAGGGGGATCAAAAGTACCTGCAAACAGACAGCTTTTCTTCTTTTTTTCGCCCATTGTTACCCCCTTCTAAAGAAAGTCAAGTACGCTTTTCCATACCGCCTTTCGTCATATTTTTCAAGCCCTGCCACATCTCCCTCAAACGGGCGGTCACGTTCATACACGGCAATCCCATTTTCGGAAAGCAGTCCTTTTTCCGCAATCTTTTTCAGTGCCTTTTCTCCATAATCAAACCGATAGGGCGGATCGAGGAAAATGAGATCAAACTGCCCGCGAGCCTGCTCCAAACAAACGAGATAATCGGCATGCTGTACCTTTGTCTCCTCCCCGCCGACGGGGATTTTCAGAGCGGTCAAATTCTTCTTCAAAATCGCAAGACTTTCTTTGGAATAATCGTTGAAAACAACCTCTTTTGCACCGCGAGAAAGGCATTCAAGCCCAAGCGCGCCGCTACCACAGAATAAATCCAAAACGCGTGCGCCGTAAATTTTTAACGCCAAAATATTGAACAGAGATTCCTTTGCACGATCGGAAGTGGGACGAACGTCCTCACCAGGAAATTCTGCCAAAACTCTGCTTTTATATTTTCCGCCGATTATACGCATAATCTACCTCTTTTACGCATTCAACGCGTACCTGCCCTCATTATTTACGTTTTTTAGGTTTCGTGCCAGGCAAACCGCCATAGTTGATTTTCTTGGTTTTTTGTTCCTCGGCCTCTTGCGCTTTTTGGGCGATTAACTGTTCGCGAAGACGCTTTGCTCTACGGCCGTATGCACCGCCGATATATACGCCGCCCGTAACGATAATGGGAAGTAAAGCTAAAATACAACCAAGGAAATAGCTATAACTCGCTCCGCCTAAATTCAAGACATAGAAAGGCAAGACCGTCCAGCCAGAAAGCAAGAACCCGAGAAGCATAATCACCGCCAAAAAACCTTTCGTTTGGCCCGCGTCGATTCTCGTTTGGAAACACCCGAATAAAAGGCTGAAAAGCAACGGGAAGATCGCGGTCATACAGCCGATCACAAACCCTTTCCATACGCGATATTCTTTCGCCTCTTTGTGGGAAGAAATTTTGTATCCACCCTCAAACTGTTCTTGGGACATGCGCTTCATGTTCCCCGAAACAAGCATTTCGTACTCCTGACCGCCGCTCGCCCACGCCATCAGGGCGTTATAGGCGCAAGCGCCGACGATGCATACGATCGTCCAAGCCAAATCTTTACCGTCCCAAACGGGTTTTTCTTCACGCAAAAGCAACATCATCAAAATTGTGCCCGCGCAAAAATACATGAACGATGTAGGAATAGAAGTCTTAAACAACTCCCACGTGTATCTGCCAAATTTTTTCAACTTCATTTTTATACTTGCCATATTCGTTTTTCTCCGAATTATATTTTCTTTTGTTCGCTATCAATTTTTACAATCCGCTTATCCGTTACAACGTACTGCATTTTTTTATCCCACGGCTCTGACGGAACTTCTTTCACAACCTGAAAATCGTATCCGTATGCAATTCTCAACACGTCGGGATTTTCTGTGAAAAAACGATCGTAATAACCGCCTCCGTATCCCAGACGGTTTCCCTTTTCGTCCACCGCAAGAAAGGGAGTAATCGAAACGTCGATCTTGCCTTGAAAGGGCTCGCCGACGGGTTCTCTAATACCATAATCGGATAAAGTAAAATCCTCACCAAATTCCACCGCCAGAAGCCTATCCTTTTCCACGCGCGGACAGCATACCGTATAGCCGCCCTCTATCAGTGTCTCAATCAGCCTGTCCGTCGGGCTTTCCGAGGAGTAGGATAGATAGACAAAAACCGTTAAACACGTACCTGCCCCCTGCATTTCATCAAAAACACGGAACAAGTTCTCTATCTGCAACAACTCTTTCACATCACGGTTTTCATTTTGCGCACGGCGTTCTTTCATGTGCGCACGCAATTCTTTTTTTCTCGTCTCCGCCGTTTTATATTCCTCTGTCGCAAATTGAAATTTAGTCGTAATCATAGATACACTCCGCACGCCTCGTCGCCGCGCACAACACCTCATACGAAATCGTACCCGTCCCCCGAGCCGTTTTTTCCGCATCCGTCATAATCGGTATCCAAACGCCTCTTCTGCCGCAGCCGCGTTTCATTGCGGCGTCCATGCAAAGCTCATTTACAAAACGTTCATTCCCATCCGTTCCGTTCTGCCTATTCCGCAAAAAAC
The DNA here is from genome assembly GCA_015069365.1 of Clostridiales bacterium. Classification (GTDB taxonomy): domain Bacteria; phylum Bacillota; class Clostridia; order Christensenellales; family Borkfalkiaceae; genus Scatosoma. Next base: position 27,289 of record SVIT01000004.1, read on the forward strand.
CGTCGGCATATCCCACGCGGCAAAGATTGAACGTTTTACCTTTTACATTTTTAAGTTCGGTTGAAGAAAGCGCTTTTCCATAACCAAATCCGCCATAAGAAACCGTCCGTTTTGAAACTGTCTTCGCATAGACTATCATACATTTCTTTAAGGCATGAGTTTTTTCGCCAGTCGGTAAATATCCGTACAAGCCTATCCCTATACGAGTCATATCAAAGGCGAATTTTTTACCCAAAGTTGCCGCATACGTGCCACCCAGGTGCGCGATGACCGCAGGAAAATACCTACGGCATACCTTTTCTGCCGCAACAAAACGAGTCCGTTGTTCTTCCGCGCGCACAGTGGTGTATTCGCAAAGATGGGTATAAATCCCCGTCACCTTTACATACGGATCATCCTTTAACAGCTTGCATACTTTTCCGAGCATGGAAAGGTTCATACCGTATCGGTTCATGCCTGTATTCACTTTCAAATGTACGTGGATCGGCAAACGGTAGCATTTTCCAACCTTAGACAACAGTCTTGCCGTATACAAGTCGGGAACGCTCGCAGTAAAATGATTGATCGCAAGCTGATACCCCTCTTCTTCATCTGTCGGCGGCGTAAATACAAGAATATCCTTCCCGCAAGCCGCCGTACGTATCGCCAAACCCTCTTCAATCAAAGCGACAGCAAAACAAGAGACTATGTCGCTAAGCGCCGAGGTTACCTCTTCTGCCCCATGTCCGTAGGCATTCGCCTTGACCACCGCACATAAAGGTTTTTTCGTCATCGCCAAAAAATATTCGGCATTTTGTCGTATATTATTAAGATGAATTTCCGCCCTGACTTTCTGCACCTTAACAGTATATGCGCTGCAGCGGAAAACAGTGCCGACTTATTTGCTAAAAATCAATCTGTGACAATTATCACACTCAATCGTGGCGCCGCCCGTCAATTTATTTCTCGCAGCCAAAGGCGGCTCCATACTGCAGAACGGACATCGGTTGCCAGTCAATTCTCCCACGACGGGGAAAATCCTCTCCTTTCTCTTCGTTTTGTACGTTTCCATCATCGTTTCAGGCACTTCTTTTGTGATAGCGGAAAGCTGTGCTTCGATTTCGTTCTTTTCCGCCGCACGCGATTCCTTTACCGCCTTGTATTTTTCAGAAGCTTCCGCGTACTGTTTCTGTGCAGAAATAACCTGTTTTTTCAGTTTTTGATATTCCGCATCCGTCGTCTTTACGTTATCCGTTAATACCGCGAGGTCTGCCTTTAACTTCTTCAGCTGATCGATAATCGACTGTGCCTTTTTCTTGTAGAAAGCGATATCTGCGCCCCCAGTAACCAGTTCGTCCAAATGTTCAAAATCTTTCAGTGTTTCTTCCGTCTGCTGATATTTTTTGGCGATTTCCGCAGCTTCCGTCTTTAATGCGGTTGCCTTAATCTCCAACGCGTCCAACTTCTCGGGAGCGGTTTCAAGGAATTTCTTAAATTTAACGTATTCCTTTCTCTCATCGCATCCTGCCAGTTCTCTCTCCAGCTTGTAAAGCTTTGTGTCGATTTCCTGATACTTCAAAATAGCCTGTAACTGTGACATAATTCTATCTCCCTCCCGTCAAAACAGTATATCGTCCGTATGGTAAACACACGGAATCTCTACCTGCTGACGGATTTTTTCATAATATTTTCTAAATCCGTACTGTTCGGACGCGTAATGCGTCAAAACAATGACCGATACCCCCGACTCTAAAGCCATCGTCAATATATGATGTTTGAAATCGGAAGAGACCATAACGTCCGCGCCACTGCGTTTTGCAAACGCCACCGCGCCCTCATCCGCGCCCGCGCCGCAAAAGCTCGCCACTCGCGCAATTTCTTTCCCCTCGTCGCCATATACCATGACACGCTGTGTGGAGAACACCTTTTCCATGTTTGCTTTCAACGCCCCAAGCGTTGTTTTGGGAACATCATACGCGCGTCCATATGCGCCTCCCTCAAAGACGCTCATGCATACAACGTTTTCCGTTAAACTCGTACCTGCCCCCTCCGTTTCTGCGGCAAGACAGATCCCTTGCATCAAACTTTCGTCGATACCATTCGGTGCTGTATCCAAATTTAAGTGCATAGAAATCACCGAAATTCCGTTACGAATACACTGCACCAACTTTTCACCGAGTGTCCCTGCCCCCTCGTCGCATACTTTCCCAATCTTCCCATAGATCATAGGATGATGGGTGATAATCAAATTTGCGCCGACTTTGCGCGCTCTTTGAATGGACGCGTCCGTGAGATCAAGAGTAAAGAGCGCCCCCGTTATCTCCTCGCCAACGTCCACCAAAATACCGCTGTTGTCATACGCCCCGAACGTGGCACAATATGTATCGCTGAGCGACTTTGGCGCAATATCGTTTGCAATTTTATAAATTTCACTTAATTTCACCTGCAAGCACTCCTTCTAAGCGTTCTTTTTTCTTGAGCAATTCTACTCTGCTCTCCTCTTGCAAATTCGGGCGTTTGAGATATTTTTCCACGTTTGCAATCTGCTTTTTCGTACGCTGCACAAACGCCTCGCCCATAAGGGTGAGATTCTCTCTCCCAAACTCGTACTCAGCGTCACTGTAAGGACGTTCGTCGCATACCTGCCCATGGTATTTCACATTCCCACCGCAAATCACATCGTAAAATTTTACATCCTCAAAAGTAAAATCACGTTCGATATATCCACCGTTTTCCAAGATATATCTGCGTAATTTCTCCCCGTCGTGCATCGGCTGAAACACGAACGAGCGAGGCATAAAACCATACTTTTTGTCCGACAAAATCGATATAATTTCACTGCCACCCATGCCAGCAATCAACACTTCACCGACGGATTCGGGAACGCCAAAAAAACCGTCGCCAAGCACCGAAACCGCTTTTCCTTGACGGATATAGGGAGCAAGCAGCGTTTCCGCTTTCGCCAAACTCCCTTTACTGATATCGGAAAGGATCGCCTTTTCGCAAAGTCCGTTTTCAAGCATATACTGCGAACAATAGCCGTGATCGCACCCAACGTCCGCAAATACGTCCGTCCGTTTTAACAACGAGCACAGTGTTTCAATACGTTTGCTGTAACCCATTATTCAAGGAAATCTTTCAGTTTTTTGCTACGCGAAGGATGACGGAGTTTTCTCAACGCTTTCGCCTCGATCTGACGGATACGTTCACGGGTAACGTTAAATTCTTTGCCCACTTCTTCCAAAGTTCTGGGTTTTCCGTCGTCAATACCGTAACGCAATCTGAGCACCTTTTCTTCACGCGGCGTCAGCGTATCCAACACCCCGAGAAGCTGTTCTTTCAGCATTGTGAACGCAACCGAATCACTGGGCGTCGTCGTCTTTTCATCCTCGATAAAATCGCCGAGATGGCTGTCCTCTTCCTCACCGATCGGCGTTTCCAAAGAAACGGGATCCTGCGCAATCTTTTGGATTTCGCGAACTCTATCTTCCGTTACACCCATTTTTTCCGCGAGTTCTTCGGGGGTCGGTTCTCTGCCCAGCTCCTGCAAAAGCACACGTTGCACGCGGGTAAGCTTGTTGATCGTCTCCACCATGTGTACGGGAATACGAATAGTGCGCGCTTGATCCGCGATCGCACGCGTGATAGATTGACGAATCCACCACGTTGCATAGGTCGAGAATTTGAAACCCTTTTGATAATCGAATTTCTCCACCGCTTTCATAAGGCCGAGATTGCCTTCCTGAATGAGATCCAAGAAGAGCATACCACGCCCAACGTAGCGTTTTGCAATCGAAACAACGAGACGCAAGTTTGCCTCAGAAAGACGAGTCTTTGCGCTTTCATCGTTTTCCTGCATACGTCTCGCAAGATCTATTTCTTCGTCTGCCGATAACAAAGGCACGCGCCCAATGTCTTTGAGGTACATCTTGACAGGGTCGTCCAACCCGATATCAGATAAAGCCTGCTCGAACAGTTCCCTATCCCTTTGATCTTCGTCAACGATCTGGATCCCTGCCTCGCCCAACGATTTGTATACGTAATCCATCTGGGTAGGATTGGTATCGTATTTCTCCATAATATCGCACAGCGCGTTGGTGGAAATACTGCCTTTTTTGCCGTAATTGTTGATAATGCCAGCCAAGATTTCATTGAGTTTTTGATCGGATATATTCATCTTTCATCCTCCGTTTATACCGAAACAGTTGTCTGTTTTATTTATATTTTTCTTCTATTTAAGCCTTTACTCTTTTGAACGCATTCACCGATTTTTTTCGCGATTTCCCTACGTTCCGTCTCTTCCGTTGCCTGCGCATACGCTTGATTGAGCCGCGCGAGTTCTTCCTCGATCCCCTCTTTCTTAAGGGTATTCACGCTGTCCGCAAAAAATCTTGCCGCCACGTCGCCTATCAACTTTTCCCCATAATTAAGATCAAGAATTGCATTAAACTCCGCGCAGTTCTCATCAAGCAGTTCGAACAGTTCGCTCGGGCGTATCCTTTCTCGCTTTTCCTCACGCTCCATAATGTACTGCGCAATGATGATATGCGTTTCGTCCTTTAAGGGAAGATCGCCCACAGAAAATTCTTGCGCATACGGCGCGGAAAAGAGTTTCGCCGCCAGGATAAACCTAGTCGCTTTTTTCTGCTTGTCCGTGCCCGAAGCCGTCTCGGAAAGTTTTTCTTTCGGAAGAGGAGTAGGCGCGTCTTCCGAATCCTTTTTTATACTCCGCAAATCCCTTTCCAGGGCATGATAGGTAAGGCCAGTTCTATCGCGCAATCGCTTTAACAGCTCTTCGCGCACCGTTTCACTGTCCGCCTCTTTGACAATCTTCAATGCCTCGGCAACAAAACGACGTTTATCCTCCGTCTTAGTAAGATCGTAACCGCGTTCCAAAGCGTGCAAGCGGTAATCAATCAAGGGCATCGCACCGTCCAGACACTTTTGATAAGCGTCCGCCCCCTGCCTTGCCACGTCGTCAGGATCCGCGCCATCGGGCATCGGTACTACCCGAAGATTTAATCCCGCTTCATCCAAAATCTCCAAACTGCGAAGATCGGCCTTTTGTCCTGCAAAATCCCCATCATAGCTGATCAGAACGTTGTCCGTGTATCGCTTGATCAAACGAGCCTGCTCTTTGGTAAGCGAGGTACCCATGGACGCAACTATATTCTTAAACCCCGCCTGATAAAGGGAAATTGTATCCATATATCCCTCGACGATAATCACGTCTTTGATCGGCTGTTCTCTCTTGAGCTTCTTTAACAGATTAATGTTGTACAAGGTTTTACTCTTGTCAAACAACATCGTTTCTTTTGTGTTTTTATATTTTCCGAACTTGGTCTTTTCCAGCACTCTGCCACCAAAACCAATGACCTCGTCAAACGCATTGATGATGGGAAAAATCAATCTTCCGCCCAAAGCGTCGTACATCCTGCCGTTCTTTTCGCTGAGCGCCAACACCCCGCTGTCCACCAAATCTTCTTTGAAATACCCTTTCCCTGATAAATAATCGGGAAGAGAATAGAAATCCAACGACGCGCCCAGTCCAAATTTTTTCACCGTCGTCGGGGCTAAGCCGCGCCCCGAAATGTACTGCAAAAATCCATCCGCACGAGAATCCCCGCTGTATAGATTAGACAGATAAAATCTGGCACTATCCAAAAGGATCTTTGCCATTGCGTCACGTTTTTTCTTCTTTCGCGCCGCCTCTTCCGTGTCGAAATTACTCTCGGGTACGGTCATTTTCGCCCGCGCAGCCAAGATACGCACGGCGCCCATGAAATCGGTCGATTCTATCTCTTGCACAAATTTGATGACGTCGCCCGATTCCTGACAACCGAAGCAGTGATAGAACTGCTCTCCTTCATTAACCGCAAACGAGGGGGTCTTTTCGTGATGGAAGGGACAACAAGCCCAGTAGTTCCCGCCCTTTCTGTCTACGGCAACGTAGCTGCGAATGACCTCAACGATATCGCTTCTCTGTTTTAATGCGCGCAAGAATGTCGCAAATTCGGAATCAAATCTTCCGCCGCTCACGTTATACCTCCCATACTGAAATTAGAGGGAATAAATAGGTCTTCAAACACACTCACCGCGTACCTGTCCGTCATTCCCGAAAGATAATCGCAAACTACACGCTCCCGATCGTAGTTGTCAAGCAGCTTCAAATAGGGCTTTGGTAACTTGTCCACGTTCTTCATAAAATACGCGAACATCTGCGTCAACATGCGCTCCGCACGTTCCTGAATCGCAATGTTTGTCAGAGCGTAAACTCGCTCGAACATAAAATCCCGAAGCTCGTTGATCGCCGACATAACCTCGTCGGACAATCTCACGTGCGGCTGCCCTTTCGACGAGCGATAAATATCCGCAATCGCCGTATTGATCCGCACCTTCGTTTGGTCGCCCAAGATGGAAACGGCGCGCTGCGGTAAATCTTTTTCCTTTAATATCCCTGCGCGAATCGCATCCTCGATATCGTGATTGATGTAGGCGATTCTGTCCGCATAAGACACCGCCTCGCCTTCCAACGTCATGGGCGTTCCCGAACTCTTGTGCTGAAGAATACCATCGCGCACCTCTGCAGTCAAGTTCAAACCACGCCCTCCTTTTTCAATGACGTCCACCACGCGAAGGGACTGTTCATTGTGCCAAAAACCGTGTTCGGAAAGCTTTGATAAAATCTTCTCACCCACGTGTCCGAAAGGGGTATGTCCGAGGTCATGCCCCAAAGCGATCGCTTCGGCGAGATCCTCGTTAAGCGAAAGCATACGCGCGATTGAACGCGCAATCTGCGAAACGTCCAACGTATGCGTCAGACGGGTAATATAATGATCCCCCTCAGGCGCAAAAAAGACCTGCGTTTTATTCTTCAAACGGCGAAACGCTTTGCTGTAAATAATACGGTCACGATCCCGTTGGAACTCCGTACGAAATTCGCAAGGGGTCTCCTCTCTAACTCTGCCCGCCGTATCAGCCGACCGTTTTGCATAAACGGATAAAAAGCTTTCTTCCTGCGCGCAAATGCGCTCTCTAACAGTCGCGTATTCTTTTCGCTCGGTCATTTTTACCCCTCCTTTATCAAAAAATCCGCCCTTTCGATTGCGTTATATTTATATATTCGACAAAAGTTGTTGATTTCCTTTTTTTTCGCGAAGTTTTTTAGGATTTTTACTTATTTTTTCTTATATTTTATCCAAGAAGACGAAAAAATAGCCCTCCGCCTTAAAACAAACGGCGGAGAGCCGAATTTTGTGATAAAATTAAACGAGTTTTCTCCCCATCAAGACACCCATAACGGACGCCATCATAAGCCCTCTCGTCCAACCGGACGAATCCCCAAGACAGTGCAATCCCTTGACGTTGGTATTAAAGTCGGTATCCATCTTGATACGATTGCTGTAGAATTTCAACTCGGGCGAGTAAAGAAGCGTTTCCGTTGCCGCAAACCCAGGTACAACGTAGTCGACCGCTTTGATGAAATTGATAATGTTCATCATCGTGCGGTAAGGCATTGCCGCCGTGATATCCCCTGCCACCGCGTCTTTCAACGTGGGACGGATATTCGATTGAACCAACTCTTCCTGCCACGTACGCTTGCCGTCCAAAATATCCCCGAAACGCTGCACCAAAATACGTCCTTCACCAAGCATATTCGTCAATTCCCCGATCTTCTTCGCGTACGCAATCGGCTGATTGAACGGATAGGAAAAATTATGCGAACACAAAATAGAAAGGTTTGTGTTGTTCGTTTTAAGGTCTTTATAGCTATGCCCGTTTACAACGGCAAGATCGTTATCATAGTTTTCTTGCGATACAAAACCGCCGGGATTTTGACAGAACGTACGCACCTTATTCTTAAACGGAAGAGGATAACCGATAAGCTTCGATTCGTACAAAGTCTTATTGACCGTCTCCATGATCTCGTTGCGAACCTCAACACGCACCCCGATATCAACGGTGCTGGCAACGTGCTCTACACCGTATTTTTCACAGATCTGCTCCAACCAGTCTGCACCGCGTCGGCCAGTCGCAACAACGGTGTCTTCCGCGAAGATTTCCATACTCTGGCTGCCGTCAGATTTTCTAATCATCGCGCCCCTGCATACCCCGTTTTCAAAAATCGGACTCTCACACTCATATCCAAACAAAATCTCTACGCCGTTGTTTTGTAAGTGCTTTTCAATCGCCAAATAGATCGCCTGCGCACGTTCCGTACCCATGTGACGAATTGGACAATCAACCAGTTTCAGACCCGCCTTGATTGCACGGCGGCGAATCTCTTTCACTTCTTCCCCCGCATTAAGCCCTTCGATATGTTCGTCCGCCCCGAACTCAAGATAAATCTTATCTGCGTAATCAATCGTCTCCTGCGCAAGATCTGCACCGATCAAATCGGGCAAACTACCCCCAACCTCATAGCTGAGCGAAAGTTTTCCATCCGAAAACGCGCCTGCACCCGAAAAACCTGTCGTAATATGACAATAGGGTTTACACTGAACACATTTTTGCGTTTTATATTTTGGACAACGGCGATTTTCCACCGACTGCCCCTTTTCTACAATGACAATTTTTTTCTTACTGCCTTTGCGTAACATTTCTAAAGCGGTGAATATTCCCGCAGGACCTGCACCGATAATCACAACGTCAGCTTTCATTCCGTTTTCCTCCTTATAACCACAAATTATATTTGCATTTTTACCACAGCGCATTATATCACGCTTTTGGTGTTTTGTCAATAGATAAAAATAAAAACTTCGCAATATTTGCAAAGTTTTTATGCTATCATCCATATAATTTCTTGTTCTTATGCGGTTTCCGTGATATTCATCTCAGACATGGTAGCCATATTTGCACGGAGAGCCTTTTTAATCGTGCTTTTACGGAGCACCTCTAACTTGTACGAATTATATCGCAAGATAATGAACGAAGGAAGATTCAACACCCCGTTAATGATTGCAACAGGAATTGAAACCGCCAACCATACCCTATGCATAGGATGCGCCAGTAAAATCAAAAAACCCAGAAAAATTGAAGCAAAATGGCCAATCTCACCGTAGCAAGACTCCAAAAGAAATCTATCTAAATACTCTACGCTTTTCGGGTCGATCAGCTTATTTTTACGAAAACCAGTAAACTGTCCGATCTCAGGCACGTAGTCTTTCCATTTTCTTATTTTTAATTTTTCGTAAAACTTTTTCTCTTTTGCAGAAACGATGAATATCTTTTTCTCGTGATTGGCAAATTTTGCAGGGAGCAATCTCGCTACCGTTGCAACCAACGCATCCAAAAGCATCACAAGCACAACCGCAAACGCCGTATACCCCATCACACTAAAGAACGGCATGTGATACAAAGGCGCAACGATCAAGGAAATCAAAACGATGCAAAAGGAAATAATGCACAAGTATAATATCATTTTTCTTCCTCCTTTGCAACCTCAACCTCTTCTCCATATATCAAAGGGATTCTATACACCTCTTCGTATTTTGCTTTGCAGAGGGCGTAGGCTTGCTCTGCCGCCCTATCCGACCATACCTTTTCCCCCACCGTCTTATCTGGATAAATCGGGGGCATGATATGCAAGGTGTGACGTTGTACGGGATAACCGTTTTCGTCCAAACGCTCGGGATCGTCCGTCATCGTAATGAACGTGGGCACTACGGGTACGCCCGCACGATACGCCATTTTGAACGCACCCGCCTTAAAGGGACGGGGCTTTTTATAATTCCACCACATTTCCTGCTCTGGATAGACCAAAACCGTTTCCCCGCGTTGCAACAATTTATTCACCGCCGAGGTAAAATTCATCATCGTTCGGCGGTTTCTGGAAAGGGGCAATGTATTGCAATGACGGAATAAAAAGCCGTACAGCCCAGGGAAGTTGGTATAGTTCCCCTCACGAATGACCTTATACAAATACTTTCGAGGCAAGTGTTTCCTTATACAGAGGAATACAATATAGTTATCAAACGCCGAGAAATGGTTGCAAGTAACCACCGCCCCGTTTTTAAACGCGTCCAAATTCTCTTTTCCCTCTACACCGTCGATCACGAGCACGTCTTTTTTGATAAGTCCTAAAAAGAACCTATCCCCAACGAAATTTGCCGCGCGACGCTTGATTTTGCTGGAAAACTTTTTACAAAGATAATCCACCTTGTTTGGTAAAAGCTCTGGTGCGGGGGGATCGTTTTCTACACTTTCGTGGAAACGTCCCTCTTTTTCATATTCTTTAATGCGGTTTAAAATCTCTAACCTTTCCGCTGAAATCTTCGATGAATCCATACCTGGTACCCCTGTTTTGCTTTTTTTGTTAAAATTTCATACCTACCGAACGGATAAAATTGTTGGGGTTATCCGCTTCCGCTTGCGCCAACGCAACAAGCTTTGCCGAACCCTCGTCATCACGTTTTTTCATTTCAGGCGTAAAATCCTCTTTGGCTTTTCTGATAACGGAAATGAATTCCGTTTTCGCGGCGTAGCTCCAAAAAATTTCCTCATATAAAATACCGTCATAATGCCAAGGTTTCATTGACAAATTGTAGTGTATCAATTTCAACGGCGTATCGTCATTGCCGCCGATCGGCATTTTATTCCAACCCGCCTCGTAAAAATACACCTTATCTTTGCAAATCAAATTAAGACAGTCTTGATCGGGCGCGATAATAAAATCATAGCTGCGGAGCACTGCACCGAATTTGTCATAAAAACCAATCTCACGGAACTTCACAAGATTCATAACGATTACGCCCGAATTGAAATACCGATCATACATAATCCCCAGCGCGTTCTTTGTATATTCGCGGAATTCTTTCACCACTGCCACCGCCTGATCAGCAACCGCACCAATATAATTATCCCCGATATCAATCGTGTACAGCTGTGCAATATCCGTCATTGTCACTGTATCGCAATCCATATACAGAACTTTATCGTATTGAGGGAAAAGTTCGGGAATCAATAAGCGATAATAAATCGCGCTCGTGTAATAATCGCGGCAGTGCATACAATCGCTGATACGGCTGATCTTTTCGCCGATATCCTCAAAATAAACGTGGAAGTTTTCCTCCTCCATCGCCTTTACTTTCTTTGCGTTCTCACTCAATTCACCCGAATACAAAACGTGAATATTGTATTCGTAACCGTCCGTTTTATGATCCTTCAACGACGTCAAAGCCACCGCCAAATACGGCATGTAGTTATCGTCTGCCGCATAAAATACGGGTATGATCGTTTTCCTCATAGATACCTCTTTTATAATTTACTTTCAAATACTCAGCAAAACCGTCTCGCGTTTTACTGTATCTGTATTTTATAGTATTTGTCTACAATTTTCAACCGAATTACCTATAAAATCGCTCTACTCCCACTTTTTTCCAGTCTACTGCGAGAAGAGAAGAACTCTACTCACAGTAGAGTTATGAACTCCACCCTCAGTAGAGAGGTTTCTCCCCCTTTAAAATAAAGGGGTTCAGCGTTTCAAAAAAACGGCGAAGATAAAACCGTTTTTTTCGAGAGTTATCTACCGCCGTTTTAAAAAACATTAAATTGTATTCCGCCTTGAGTTTTTCGCGGTCAATATTGTGATAACGACAAACCTATTTAATCTTAGGAATCTAAAAGAATAGTCACGGGACCGTCATTCAACTGCTCAATTTTCATATCCGCACCGAATACCCCCTTCTTGACCGTTACACCATATCCGCGTAAAGTTTCAACGGCATACTCGTATAAAAGCTCAGCACGTTCGGGGCGTTCCGCCAAAGTAAAGCTAGGACGGTTACCATGCGACGCGTCGCCATACAAAGTGAACTGCGACACGAGCAAGACCTCTCCCCCGACGTCTTTCACGGAAAGATTCATTTTTCCGTTCTCGTCCTCAAAAATACGTAAGCCCGCTATTTTCTTCGCAAGATATTCCGCATCCTTTTCCACATCGCCGACCTTGACGCCAAGAAAGACCGTCAGTCCGAACGGAATCTCCGAAATCAAATCCCCATCCACGGATAAGGTTGTTCTTTTTACCCTTTGCACCACTGCTTTCATCCCCACCTCGAAAACACGACGAAATGCAGGATAGCGATATCCTGCATTTCATTCGTCATTGATTTTTTCTCTTTTAAAAGGTTACGAGCTTATACACGGCTCATGTATTCGCCAGTTCTCGTATCGATACGGATCGTTTCACCTTCTTCAACGAACATAGGAACCTGAATCGTTGCGCCCGTTTCCACCTTTGCATTCTTCATAACGTTGGTAGCCGTATTACCCTTAACGCCGGGTTCAGCCTCAATAACCTTAAGTTCTACAAAGTTTTCGGGTTCAACGGAGAATGCCTTACCGTAAAGGAATTTCACGGTAACGGTATCGTTTTCCTTGATATATTTCAGCGCATCTTCTACCTGATCGTATGCAAGGTTTTCCTGGTTCCATTCTTCGTCAACGAATACGTAGAATTCGCCGTCGAAATAAGAATAGGTCATCTTCTTCGTTTCTACCTGCGCCGTTTCCAACTTGGTCGTGGGGTTGAAAGTTTCGTTGGACAAAACCTGTCCCGTAACAACGTTCTTCAACGTCGTTCTTACGAACGCTGCGCCCTTACCGGGTTTTACGTGCTGGAAATCCGTTACAGTGTAAACACCACTCTTGTATTCAAAAGTTACACCCTTGCGAATATCGCCTGCCAAAATCTGTGCCATAATTTTTCTCCTTTATATCCTTATATAAATTTTCTTATTATAAAATGATCAGGTTTCTGTCTGTTTTGGACATAAAACTCTGCACTTTTCCATCCTTTAAGGTAACCGTATCTTCAATACGAATCCCATATTCACCTGCTTTGTACACACCGGGCTCATCCGAGAATACCATGCCGTCCACCAGTTTTGCCTCGCCTCGAGGGCTGACCGAAGGATATTCGTGCACGTTCAATCCAATCCCGTGTCCCAACGAATGAGTGAACAGTTCGCCATAGCCCTGCTCTTTGAGATAATTTCTCGCGATTGCATCCGCTTCAATCCCAGTCATACCGCTTATAAGCTGCTCTTTGATCATGGTATGCGCCGTCAAAACCGCTGCGTACGCTTTTTTGAATTCTTCGTGTTTTCCGTCGTCGCCAAAGAGGAACGTGCGGGTGATATCCGAACAGTATCCATCCACGCGGCAACCGAAGTCGATCAATACTTCGTCACCGAATTTCAGTCGGGTTTCCCCCGTTTCATGGTGAGGCACCGCCGCATGCGCGCCGAACGCCACAATCGTATCGAAAGCCAAACCCTGCGCGCCGAGATTTCTCATCTTATATTCGAGTAAAGCCGCAACCTCACTCTCTTTCATGCCCTCTTTAATTTCAGGCAACAGAGCTAAAAACGCGTCCTCTGCAATTTCGCAAGCCTTGGCGATACAAGAAAGCTCGTATTCGCTCTTGATCGTCATCGCCTCCGACAACTGCTTGTCAATATTGACAAGTTTAATACCCGCCTCTTGCAACCTGCAATATTCAGAAGCACTGGTCTGATTGAATGAAATCCCCACCGATTGATAGGCAGACAATCGCTCGATTGCGTCGCCTTGCTTAAACAAAACGGGGGTCACGTCCGTGCCCTGGCACAGCTTTTCTGCCGCTTCGATATACCGCTTATCCGTGTACAGCGTCGTACCGTTTTTGTCCACAACCGCAAAGCCGTTCTCTGCTACAAACCCAGTTATATAGCGAAGTAAATATTCACGCGCCACGTATACAGCTTCACAACCGCTCAGTTGCAATATTTTTTTGCCGTTCGTTTCTACCATATTTTTTCTCACTTTACTTTATTTTAACAAATTTTTCTTAATTCGTCAAGTATCCTACGACAAATCGTAAGGATTTTTATGCCCCAAAGTATATTTTCTTCATTTCTTCCGCTTCTTCCGCCTGCTTTCCTGCAGATTCGCTGACAATATACGGCTCTAAAGCCAGCTCTTTGAGCGCTATCGCGAGCGGCGCAAACTCCGGTCCGTACACTTCATCCTTAAAGGTCAGATGTTTCACCTCCCCTTTCGCCGAATACATGATTTTGGAAAAATGCACGTGGAAATGTTTTACCCTCTCATAACCAAGCTCGTCAATCATATACTGCAAGCGGGTTTTATAATCCTCAACGGTACGCAAAGAACCTTGCTCTCTTGCATTGATATGACCAAAATCCACGCAAGGCGTATATACAGGGTCAATCTTGCAAAACCGCACAACCTCATCTAGCGTACCGATCTGCGCCAGTTTTCCCATTGTCTCGGGACAGAATATAAGGTCTTGCATATCGTTAAGATAAATATAATCACGCAAAATTTTTAAGCGTTCTTCCGTCAAGGCAACCGCCTCTTCACGGCTTACCTTGCCCTGCGCCGCAGGATGAAAAACTACACGCTTCCCACCCATCAGTTTAACCATTTTTGCGCTATCCAACACGTAACCGTAGGATTTTGCAGCCATTTCATCGTCAGGGTTGGCAAAATTGATAAAATAGGGCGCGTGTACGGAAATCTCCACCCCTGCCTCCGCAAACGCTTCGCCGATGGAAATCGCCTTATCCTCACTCATTCTAACCCCTCTTCCAAAGGAATACTCAAAACAGTCCAAACCGCGTTTTTTTACAAATCCCGCCGATTCTTCCGTGTGGGAAAAGCCCTCCGCATAAAAGCTTTCACAGTTCCCGCTCGGTCCAAATTTTATCATTGATCACGTACCTGCCTTATATCTTTTGTTAATTGTGCCTGCAAATCTTCCACGTTTTCAAAACGTCTTACCGCACGCATATAGCGGATAAATTCCACCTTTAATTCCCGATTATACAAATCTCCGTCAAAGCCGTCAAGATAGGTTTCGAGGCGGACTTCCTCATTCTCAAACGTCGGGCGCGCACCATAGTTGGTGATACCTTTATACATTTTTCCATCCACCGCCACGCGGGTTTCATAAACCCCTTTCCTGATCGGAAATTTATCTTTGGGATAGAGCACGTTCGCCGTAGGAAAGCCCAGTGTCCTGCCCACGCCTCGGTCTTTAATCACCGTCCCTATTAAGAAAAACGGTTCGCCAAGCAGCGCATTCACCTTTTCCATTTCACCGTTTTCCAGCAATCCCTTTACCGTTCGAGAACTCACTTTTTCGCCATAAATCTCCACCAAAGGCACGATTTCAACGCGTACCTGCCCCCATCGTTTGATGGTTTTCGTATCGCCTTGCGCCTTTGCGCCGAACCGAAAATCCTCGCCACACACAAACAGCTTTGGAGAGAACGAGTCTTGCAATAAAACCAAAAACGCCTCGGGAGACAAATCCTTAATTTCCTCAAAGGGTAGCTCAAAGACAAAATCTACGCCGCCACTTTTAAAGATTTCTTCACGTTCCCGAAAGGTAAAAATATTACTCTCCCCCTTACCGCCGACAATTGTCATGATCCCCACGGGCAAACCGCTGTTTTTTGCGTGCGACAAAAGTAAGCGATGCCCGACGTGCAAGCCGTCGAAACCGCCCAAAAGCATTGCGCACCCATTACAAAGGTCTTGATTTTCCGTCAGCCAAACCGTTTTTAACATAATTTCGTCTTCGCTTTTGCTCTGCCCTGCATAACCTCGGCAAGTCCGTAAAACCGACCGTCTTGGTATATCTTATAAATTCCGTCTGCTACGTCCACCGTAACCGATTGACCGTGGAAGATCCTTTCCTCGTTTTTCGCCGTCAATTCAAGCGCAGCATACGGCAATACGTCTTCCGTGGGAATGATATATTTCTCCAACTCTGAAACGGGCGGTTCTTCCTCAAAAAAGGAGAAGGGCAACGCCTTATCCAACGTAAAGAATCCGCTCTGCGTGCGATTCAACGCACTCATCACCGCTTTCGTCCCCAGCTTTTCCCCAATATCTCTCGCCAACGAACGAATATACGTACCGCCACCGCAACGTATCTTGATACGGAAAGTATCCTCTTTCCCTTCGACCCGTTCCAAAAGCTCCATACCGTAGATATGCACTTTCTTGGGCGGCAGTTCAAATTCTACGCCAGCACGCGCCAGATCGTACCCTCTGCGCCCGTTTACGTTCTTCGCACTGTACTTGGGCGGCACCTGCATAATATCCCCGAAAAAAGTAGGTAAAACGTCCGCAATTTCACGTTCATTAGGTACATGCCCCCCTTGAATGAGCGTTCCCGTACTATCCAACGTATCCGAATCCACCCCAAAAGTGAACTCTGCAATATACTCTTTTTCTTTCTCCAGGAAATAATCAAACAGACGAGTCGCATTGCCCACGCCGACAGGCAAAACACCGCTCGCCAAAGGATCGAGCGTCCCCATATGTCCGCAAGGTACGCCCGACAACCATTTAATCTTATTGACAACCGTCGAAGAAACGATCCCCGACGGTTTGTTGACGTTAAAAAAGCCGAATCGACTTATTTGTTCCGTTCTTTTCACAAAAACTCCTTAACGAAGCTCGATACCGAGTTTGAATTTCAAATTACCTAAAATCTTCTTGACGTAGCCGTCCAACGTTTCGGGGGTGAACGCCTTTTCCACGTTCGCATCAGGCGTGAAGGTAAGGGTAAACGCCATACTCTTCTTCCCTTCGGGAATCTGACCGCCTCTGTACACGTCAAACAGTTTTGCTTCGGTCACATACTTACAAGAATGTAACAGCACCTCTTCAATCTCCGCGCACGTCAGCTTTTCATCAGCAATCAAAGCAAGGTCGCGCTTAACTGCAGGGAACTTCGGCAGGTTGGTATAACGTACGTCATCATCCAACGAAAGCGCCGACAAATCCAACTCGCCAAGATATACTTTTTTATCCAAGCCAAGCGAAAGGGCGATAGCAGGGTCGAGTTCACCGAACGAACCGACCGTTTTTCCGTCCATAATCACGTTCGCGGAAACACCTGGATGCAGGTAAGTTTTTGCGGCTCTTTCATAGGTAAACGTAAGGTGGAAAATCTCCGCAATATGTTCAATCGCACCTTTCATATCAAAGAAATCATTATTGCCGCCCCATACGCCGAGGACAAGATGTTTCTTTTCGTCAGGCTGTTGCCCTGCCGCCGTATCGCAAGGGAAATAGGTATTCGCCACCTCGAACTGTCTACCCTCGTCGTTGCCGCGGCGGATATTGCGCACGGCGTTCATGAGCATAGACGGCGCAAGGAAGGTACGCATTACGGACAATTCCTCGCTGATCGGGTTGAGAATACGCACCGCATTTCTCTCTTCCGAATCTTCAGGCAATTTCATCAAATCAAAATCTTTCGGGGAATAGAACGAGTAGTTATACGCTTCTGAGAATCCCTGCACTCTCAAAAGGTTTTTAAGGTGTAATTCTTTCTTTTGTTCCTCCGTCAAGCCGCCGCCCGTAACCTGCGCCGCTTGCAAGAAGGTGGGCGTGATATGATCGTAACCGTACATGCGGATAACCTCTTCCGCCAGATCGGGATAACCGTCCACATCGTCACGGTATCCAGGGATCTCTACCGTCAATACGTCCCCCTGAATGGTCGGTTTGAAATTCAGTCTTTCCAAGATAGAAAGAATTTCTTCATTCGGCACAACGATACCGAGCAGATCGTTGATCTTCCTCACGCTCGCCGTCATCGTGCGAGGAATCAAATCCACCGCGCAAACGTCTGCGCAAAGTTCGGTCACAACGCCGCAACCAAGTTCTTCAATCAAATGCAACGCACGTGCCATGCCCAAGCCATTGGTGTACGCGTCCACGCCCTTTTCAAAACGAGAAGACGAGTCGGAAGACTGGCCCAAAGCGCGCGAAGTCTTTCTCACGTTATCTCTTGCAAATTTTGCGGATTCGAAGAATACATTCTTCGTCGTTGCCTTGATTTCGCTGTTCAAACCACCCATAATCCCTGCGAGCGCAACGGGTTTATTCCCATCGCAAATCACAAGATTGTCAGGAGTAAGAGCAAATTCTTTTTCGTCGAGCGTGACAATTTTCTCGCCCTTTTCTGCTCTTCTTACAATAATTTTTCTTCCGCCGATATCCTCTGCGTCAAAGGCATGCATGGGTTGCCCCATTTCCAACAGCACGAAGTTGGTGATATCAACAATGGGAGAAATCGAACGAATCCCCGACGTTGCCAAACGTTTTCTCATCCATGCAGGAGATACTCCCCCTTGCACGTCTTCCACGTAACGCCCAACGTAGCGAGGACAAAGATCGGGCGCCAACACCTCAACCGTGATGGGCGCGGCATTCGTTTTCTTTGCCGTATAGGAATAATCGGGTTCTTTGAGGGGTTTCTTCATAACCGCAGCAACCTCGCGCGCGATTCCCAAAATACATTGACAATCGGGACGGTTTGCAGTAACGGAAATATCAAAAATCCAGTCATCCAAACCGACAATTTTCTTAATATCCTCGCCCACGGGTACATCTTTTGCAAGATCTAACAGTCCGTCGAACTCTGCCCCTGGATAGAAATCGTCATTGATACCGAGCTCCCCGCCCGAACACAACATACCAAAAGATTCTACGCCGCGAAGCTTGCCTTTTTTAATTTTCTTGATCCCATCGGGGTTCTTTTCAAGCATTGCAGGATTGCTCTCTACCACCGTCGATCCGTCAAGCGCGCAAGGCGTTTTCATCCCCACGTACACGTTGGACGCGCCCGTGACGATCTGCAATTCGCGGCCGTATTCCTCCCCGCAATCGACCACGCAGATCTGCATATGATCACTGTCGGGATGAGGTGTAAGAGATTTAACTTCTCCTACGACAACGCGATTGATTTTTTCGCCGAGATAGGAGAGTTCTTCCACTTCAAAACCGCAAGAAAAGAGCTTGTCTGCAAGTTCTTGCGCGGAAATATCTATGTCTACGTAATCTTTTAACCAACTGAAAGGTGCTTTCATGTTTCTTCTCCTTAATCCTCAAACTGCTGCAAAAATCTGGTATCGTTTTCAAATAAAGTCTTAATGTTATTGATACCGTATTTCAACATGGCGATTCTTTCAACCCCCATACCGAACGCAAAGCCCGTGTACACGTCGGGATCTACGTTGCAGTTTTCCAAAACTCTGCGGTTGACCATACCCGCACCGAGCACTTCAATCCATCCCGTACCCTTGCAAAGACGGCAGCCTTTACCGCCGCACTCCGAACAGCTAAGGTCGACCTCAACGCTGGGTTCAGTGAAAGGAAAATAGGATGGACGCAAGCGGACTTTGGTCGATTCCGTAAACATCTTACGGGCAAATTCAGCGAGCATACCCTGCAAATCGCAAAGGGTGATCCCCTTATCAACAACCAAGCCCTCCATCTGGTGGAACATGGGCGAGTGAGTCGCGTCGTCATCCGAACGGAATACTCTGCCGGGCGAAAGAATTTTAATGGGGGGTGCTTCTTGCTCCATAACGCGAATCTGCCCAGCCGACGTCTGCGTACGAAGAAGTAAATTATCCGCCAAATAGAAAGTATCCTGCATATCGCGCGCAGGGTGATCCTGAGGAGTGTTGAGCGCAGTGAAATTGTAATAATCCGTTTCAATCTCAGGACCTTCAAAAATCTTAAAGCCCATACCCGCAAAGATATCGATCAACTCATTTTTCACGAGTGTAATAGGATGCAAAGCGCCTGCTTTATATACTTTTCCAGGCATCGTGATATCGATGCGTTCTTTTTCATACTGTTTTTCCAACTCCATCTTACGGACAATCACCGCGCGAGCATCAAACGCCTCTTCCATTGCCTGTTTAAACTCGTTAACTACCTTGCCGAACGTGGGACGTTCTTCCTTAGGAAGATCTTTCATACCGCTCATAATCCCTTTCAACTCGGTCTGGAACTTTACCTTAAGCTCGTAAAGCGCCCTGCCCGTTTCCGTTTGTCCGACGGCAGATAAAATCTCCGTCCGCAAGCTTTCGATTTTTTCTTTCATATATTCCTCCGAATTTTATTCGTTTGATTTTTAGCATAAAACTACCCTGCGCGTTAAAATAACGCGCAGGGCGAAAATTCCGCTGTACCACCTGCATTCGCGCGGGAGTCCGCGCCTTCATTACGCCGTTACGCCACGTATACGTCTCTCCCTACCCAAAAAACGGCTCAAGAGAGCGGCTCCAAAGTGAAATGGCTATCTTTCCTCTTCTTCGTACCTTTCAGCCTATGGGTACGATCTCTTTGAGAAGCGCCACGAAAAATACCTGCTTTTTCCTCGCCTTTATACAAGTTGTATATACATTATAAACGCTCCGCAACGAAAAGTCAAACGATTTTTCAATGCAGAGCGTAAGTTGAGTAAAATTATCCTTCTCTTATTTATTTTTCAAAAGGTCGCGGATTTCTTCCAACAATCTGGTGTTCGCGGTTTCTTTTTCCGCCGCAACAACCGCTGCTGCAGCCGCTTCTTCCGCAGCAATTCTGTCAGCTTCCGCCTTTGCAGCTTTCGCCTCTTCTACACGTTGCGCATAAATAGCTTTTGCTTCTTTCTTAGAAACTTTTTCATGATAACGGATATTTGCGATTTCTTTCTTTTCGTCAAAATCAAATCCGTCCACCATACGTTCGTGTGCCTCGGAAATCTTGTTCATTGTGCGGACGATCATAAACAGCACGAAGGCAATCAACAAGAAATTGATAATTGCGCTGATAAACGCACCCCAGTCGATATAGATCGAGTTCGCCAAATCAATTACGCCGGGCTGATCCGCCACCCACGCAGGAGAAAGCATCGTAATCGCGCCCTCCAAACCATCCTTGCCGATGATAAGCGCCAAAATCCAGTTGATGATGGGTTTTAAGATGTTGTTACTCAACGCGTTGACAATCGCCGTAAATGCGCCGCCAACGATAACACCGACAGCCATGTCAAGCACGTTGCCACGCGTGATGAATTTTCTAAATTCACCAAAGAATTTTTTAATTCTGCCCTCATTCTTTTCCATAAAATAAACCTCGCTTTGTCTTCCCGATTTTTGTCGGGATTTGTTGTTTCGTGTCTATATTATACTCTTCTTTAATCGGTTTGTCAAGTGCATTATATATTTATCTTTTATCATATCCACGAATGTCGGGTATGCTCACGCTTCGCCTCTAAGCGCACAAAAAAGATATTTTCAAGAGTTTTCGTATAGACTTGAACCCGTGTGTAAAATATATGCTTTTCGACTAAAAGGAGAAAAGCTACATCAAACACCTTTTCACTATTCACTATTACTTATTACTTGCCAAAAAACGACAAGAGGTTTTAGTGAAAAGTGAAGAGTGAAGAGTGAAGAGTGAAAAAGTAAAATCGACAAGCTTCTGTCGAAACTTGTCGATCTTTGGCTGGGGCGAAGTGATTCGAACACCTGAATGGCGGAGTCAGAGGCTCTGGACAATATGCAAAAACGGGATATTTTTAACGATTTTCTCTCTAAAAACGCCCATTTTTAGCATTCACTCCACAATTTACCCCACAAATTCCCCCACAATTCAATCCGTCATTAAAACGCAACTTCACCACATAAAAAACTTATGTAACTAGTTCATCAGGCACATTCACAAGAGGAACGATACCTTTTCCCCGCTCATTATTTTGTTGATTCGCATACTTATAAAAAGGAATACCACCATACGACAGCATTGTTGTGATGCGTTGGTGTTTCATTGTTTATTAAATATTTTCCATTCAATACCTTTTTACACAGAATATTCATTCTTCTTCATAACACAAATAATATATTGAAAAAAGACTAAGCAACCACAAGATTACTTAATCTTTTTTGTAGGTATTATCACTTTATTTACATAGAGGTGGATTCGAACCTGGATGACGCATTTTTCAACCCCTTTATTTATAAGGGATTCAAGCATTATTCGCCATTCGTTCGCCAAATTAAAATCATATCGAATTTAGATAATTTTATTAGGAAATATTTCTTTTATAAACTTTCCACTAAAATTGCGTTCGGATTTCGTTTTGCTTCGTCACGTAATCCTTTTGTAAATCCCGCCGTGCTGAAAATAATATATTGTACATTTTTCGCTCCCGTCAAAAATACAATCGCAGGCATTTTTTCTTATAACGTATGCAGCAATTCCAGCCCTTTCTCTTTTTTCGTATATTTACACTCGCCTAAAATCAAATTCTTTTCTTCGTTTCCGATTACAACAATATCAATTTCGCTCGCTTGTTTACTTGCCTTTCCCAACCTCGCGCAAAATCAATTCGCTAGGGGCAGGTATGCGTCCAAGCGCGTCAGGACCTACATTCAACAAATAATTGATACCGCGTGCGTTTAACTCATTTTTAATTTTCAAAACGGTTTCCGCATCTTTCCAGTTTTGGTCGTAAGCTTTATATCCCCACGTATCGTTGAGGGTAGCAGGTACTTCGTATAACATGCCGTTGCCCTCGGCGTCCGTTTCATTATCAGCCGAAGAACCGTAATCCCCCATGCCGTTGCCGATACGCGAGTTAATCAAGCAATTAGGTTGATATTTCTTTACGAGATTGTAAAGCTCAATCGACTGTTCTTTTGTAATATCCTGCGGCGTATCAAACCAAATCAAGTCGATGTCGCCGTAGTTCGTCAAAAGCTCGGTCACTTGCGGAATCGTCTTTTTTCTGAAACAAATTTCAAAATCCTTTTTTGTATTGGGGAAATCCCACGTATTCGTCCAAGGCTTGCCTTGGTTTGTTTCAAACGTTTCCGTATAACCGCCGCCGTGCTCTTCGTGCCAGTCGAGTTCCTGCGAATAGTAAATGCCAAACTTCAAGCCCTTCTTTCTACAAGCCACCGACAGCTCCCTGATGATGTCCCGCCCAAAAGGCGTGTGCATAACGTTGTAATCGTCCACCTTGGAATCAAACAGCGCAAAGCCCTCGTGGTGTTTTGTCGTAACAACGATATATTTCATCCCTGCCGACACCGCCAAATCGCACCATTCATCCGCATTGAAGAATACAGGATTGAATGCTTGCATCAATTTTTCATATTCCTTGATGGGGATTTGGAAACAGGATTGCGCCCATTCAGCAATCACGTCCGTTCTCTTGCCCTTCCATTCGCCCGCTAAGAGCGAATACAATCCAAAATGAATCATCATACCAAATTTGGCATCTTTAAACCATTGTTTATAGTTTTCCATTATAAGCTCCTTTTTTTCCATCTTTTAAAATTTCTTCTCCCATATTGACTTATTTTTTTATTTATAGTATAATAAAACAAAAGGCAATAAGGAGCAATTATGTATTCTTATTTTTCAACCTATCCCCCGAATGAAAAATATTCCTATATTTTCTCCAACTATCATTATGGAGATTATAGAGAAAGCCATAATCACGATTTTTGGGAATTTTCAGTTGTTGTAAAAGGCTCGTATACGCATATATTAAACAAAAAAAACGAGCCGCTTTGTCATCATTCCGCCGTGTTGTTACGCCCACGCTTGGATACACATTCTCTACACAGCGAAGATCCAAGCAGTGTAATTCTTAATATCCGCATGCATACTCCATTGGTAAAACAATTTTGCAATAACATCTCGGAAGCATTTTACGACGAATTATTAAAAAAAGAAAACATAAAACTTTCTTTTAATGAACGACAAGTAAAGAAAATCATAGATTATACTTCTCTTATCCGTGCAAATCATTCTGAAGCAAATACCTCTACAATTTACTTCCTTATGTCCTATATCTTCGAGAAAGTTTTTAGTCAAAACAACTTTTTAAATACCGAAAAGCCGCAATGGCTTACCGATTTGTTGTTGAAAATCTTTTCTCCTGAAAATATGCATTGGACTGTAAAAGACGTTACCGAAAACGCGCCTTTCAGCCATCCCCATCTTATACGTCTCTTCAAACAGTATGAGGGATGCACGTTAATCGAGTATCTTACACGCGTCAAAATGCAACACGCTTGCGAACTGTTGGTATCTTCGGATATGTCCATTCTTGCTATTGCGATGGCGTTGGGATATAGCGATTCCAGCCATCTCAATCGTACGTTTAGAAAAATTTATAATTTAACGCCATCCGAATATAGACAACAACGCAAAAAAATTATATAATACAATTTTTCTCCTCACAAAATCTTATAAAAGGCGAACTTCTATCTAAAAAGAGTTCGCTTTTTTACTTTACTTCTTCTTCAGTTCCATACATACGATAAACGTAATATCCGTAAAATCATAAGGACGTTCCGCAAATCCGCTTGCGCAAAAAATATGCGTAGGATTCCCATTTTCATCAAATAAAACAGACGGTCTTTCCAAATTTCCTTGCGTCGTCTTTCTTCCATCACTCCATTCGATTGTTCTGGAATATACTTTGGGGTCTTCCCCAATTTCAAAATCCATACAATCGTCGCTTTCCGCATAAAAGCCGCTACCCCATTCGCCCGTCACGCCATACGCCCCATTTTTTACGTCGTCTTTGGTGATTAAGCAAAACTTCTTTTTCTGCTCATCATACCAAATAAACGGATCTTCAATGTGCATATTTTCATCGGAAAAATCTAATATCGGCTTATCCGAAAGACGCTTAAATTCCCCATCGGGTTTATCCGCAACCGCGATTCCCAACTTCAAAGGTTTACCAAATGCGCTGCGCGATTTATAAATCATATATGTTTTTCCGTCGGGCATAATAGCAACCGATGGATTGGTCGTAATCGTACAATCCCAATATCTGCAATCGCGTGGTTCTAAAAGAGGTGTATCTGCGCGAACAAATTCTCCATTTATATCGTCTGCGACTGCAACGCCAATACGCTTTCTATTCCACGTTTCTTCTCCATAACACTGAGAAACGTCGGCTAAACTCGTTGGAATATCCCCTCCGTACGTCGTTCCCATATAATAGAGATAAAATTTCCCATTATATTCTTTAATACAGGTATTATGCGTGCTCATACCGTCAAAATACTCACGTCCACGCCGCGGTAATGCAACGTTTTGAAAATGGTATGGCCCTTCAGGCTTATCCGCGACCGAGTGGATAATTTCACTGTTAAACAACCAGTTCCAACCAAAACCGTATTCTTTTTTCCAGCGAGAAGAGAACATATGATACTTTCCGCCCGATTTAATCACAGAGCAATCCCAAACGTAATAGCCTTCCAGCTGTAATGCGATACTTGCTTTTCCTGCTTTATATCCAAACGTATTGTTCATTTTTCTTTCTCCATTTTAATAGAATATTCACGATGGCTATTTCTACGCCCCCGAAATCTGTATGTCTTCGGGGGCGTACTGCCACTATTTGTGTTTATGGTATTCCTAATCTGTTATCAATCTTCCTTCTTTTTGGTCAACATGTATGCACCGACAAGCATCAAAGCACTTGCCATCACACCCAAAGAACCAACAATACCTTTACAACCGCTCATCAATCCCGCAAGCAACCCATCCTGATTCGCACTAGGAGATTGATTGTCAGAGGACGAATCGTCCTGGGGAGGAATATCTTCCGATGATTCTGCCCATTTCGCAGTCAGATAATAACAGCTTGCAATATTGGAAGTAGGTGTAAAGGTGTACATCCCGTCGATACCGTATACCCAAGCGACAAATTCATAGCCTTCTTTCGTAGGCGTTTCGGGAATATCGCCCGCCGCGAGAATCTCCCCATGAGCAACCTTAACCCTCTTCACGTTTTTGCCGTCGTTGAAGATAACCGACCAGAAAATTTCTTCGTCCTGTGCAAAGCCTTGTTCGCCTTTGCTGAAAGATACCGTAGCAGCAGTTTCCTTATACATACTACCATATGCCGCAGCCGCCATATCGCTCATACCATACAAAGGAATTCGCAAATCTTTGCCGATGATGATTTCCGTAACAACCTCGTTTTCATTTTCCAAAACGACGCTGATTGCGAAATTGCCATACCCCTTATAGTTGTAATAAGCGGTAATGCCGTTTGCACCGAAGTTCACCACTCTATCGTAAAGACTGATTCCGTTTACGTAAATATCCGCAAGCATATTCAATGCCATAGGCGCATTGCCTGCCGAAATATTTTGGTTAAGGTTATCCCCATCCGCTTCCGTCGGATAATTCGAATTTTCCAACTGAATGATTACGTAGCCATCAGCATAATCCACGCCGCTTACGTTGATTTTACCCATGTTTGTATCCACGCCCCAGTTGGTGTTAAGGCTCGGACCTTGGAAGTCCGCAGGGGTCGTAAACATTTTTACTGTCGAGGTTTGCCAGAAGGAAACCTTTTCCAAGTCTTCGTAAGCCACGCTTTCACCGTTTTGCACGTAATCTACGTTTACATTGTTCGTGTAGTAATAGTTCGGGAACTCACAGCCCTCTTCGATAATAATATAATCGAAGCTTTCCGCCGTGTATTCTGCCCCCATAGAGAAGGCAATACAGTTTACCGTTTCCCACATATTAACGACTACGATTTTATCATTGCCGCCCGAAAGGTTGGAAGGATACCAGCCGCCTGCATTGAAAACTTGACCAAGCGTAACAAAGCCATTTGCATCCGCAGCGCTGTTCGGCGTAATCATATGAAGCTTAATCTTATGATATCTTGCACCTTCCTCTTTTTCTCTATCAAACAAAGCTTTCTTGTAAACCATCGTGATGGTGTTACCGCCGATATCTTCCGTGAAAATCAAAATATCATCTCCCGTCAAAGCAACGCCGTTGAACGTGAGTTTGGAAAGCATATTCAAGCCGTCTGCATCGTTGATATTGTAATTTTCCGTGTTGTTAAAGCTATAGTTAAACTGCACTCTAACCGAATTTTGCGCCGCATCCCACACACTATTGTTTTGCGTTGCTACAACGCCAAGTAACTTTTCTTCCAAATCAGTTTCTTCCGTTTGCCAAGTTTCGCCATTGAAATACAAGGTAACCGCAGGCAAATAGCGTCCGCCGAAAGGTGCGCCTTCCTCAATGGTGAAAATCGTTTGGGTTTTACCGCTTGCAACGTTTAATATGCTCTCGTCATAAAGGAAGGTAATAGAGTTTTCATTATCCATCTGCAAGAAGGTCAGGTTGCCCAAAGATTGTCCGTTGATTTTTACAAAAGGTCTAATTGCAGCAATAACCGTTGCTTCAAAACTGCCTTGATTTCCATCATACGCTTTTGCTGTAAAATTCTCGCTGAATATAAGTCTTAACGCACGAGTCGTACCGCCCCAAACCATGTTGTTATCATTATGGATTCCCACAAATTCAACGTCAGGCGTACCAGGCTCTACGGGCGCGTCGGGTTCTTCGGGCGTATCGGGTACATCGGGTTCTTCGGGTACGTCGGGCACCACAGGTTTTTGTGTCGTCCAAGTAATCGAGAACGCATTGATAGACGTATCAGACGAATTATAATTTGCATTATAGTAAGTAATATCCGCACTCACTACGTACGTGGTATAGCTGTTTGACGTTGCAGGGAACTGTGCGCCTGCTTTGATTTCTACTGCATAAACCGCCGTGCCGTGATAATTATCATCAATTTGGAAACCAAGAGCATTTGCTTCGCCCCAAATTTTAGCTTGCGCGTTGCCTTGATAAATTTCTCTAAGCGTCTTGTATTCCGTTTCCGAAGTGTAAACGTTGACATAATCCAACACGTTCACGGAAGAAAGGTCTAATGGGTTTTACAAGCGGCATTACAATCGACCAGTAAATTTTAATCGAGCTTGCGCCGTCTATAATTGCCGCTTCCGAATACGACTTCGGAATCCCTCTCATAAATTGTCTAATGAGGAAGATGTTGGTCGCACCGCCGCCGAACCAAATCGGCACCCATAACGGGAATAACGTACCCGTCCAACCGAGCTTTGCATAGATGGTAAACAAAGGTACGCCTGTCACCGTACCAGGCAATAAAAGCGTTGCTAAAATTAAGGTAAATACCAGGTCTTGCCCTTTAAATTTCACCTTACATAAACCAAATGCCGTCAGCGATGACATCAAACAAACACCACTAATATTCAACACGCACACCAACAACGTATTCTTTACGTAAAGCAATAATTCTGTATGCTCAAAAAGTGTTTTATAGGAGTCAAAACTAATTTTTTTCGGAATAATCGACGTCGTGTTTAAAATTTGTTCATCCGTCATAAAAGAGGAAGTAAACAAATACAAGAACGGGAACACAAAGAAAATTCCAAGAGCGACTAAGAAAAAATATTTAACGCCTGTAAATATTCGTCTTCTGAGTATAATTTGATTGTGGGAGAGAATTCGCTCGTTTGCCATATTAAGATTCCTCCCCGTAATACACCCATTTGCTCGTTTTGAATATGCATACGGTAAGTAAACCTATCACAACGAACAATACCCAAGAAAGCGCAGCCGCGTAACTGATTTGATAGTTGACGAACGCCGCCTTGTAAATACGTACTACGATAAAGTCAAGTTCGCTTTCGTTTTGACCGTTCATCAAAGGATAATATCCTGCGAATACCTGTAAGGCATTGATAACGCTCATAATCAGCTGATAGAATATCATAGACGTGGTCATGGGAATGGTAATTTTGAATGTTTTTGTAAAATAGCCTG
Organism: Clostridiales bacterium; assembly: GCA_015069365.1. Classification (GTDB taxonomy): domain Bacteria; phylum Bacillota; class Clostridia; order Christensenellales; family Borkfalkiaceae; genus Scatosoma. The sequence continues at coordinate 55,768 of SVIT01000004.1, forward strand.
CGCCGTCCAGCTCTGCCGATTCGTACATTTCATTTGGTACGTTTTTCATCTGCGCGAGCCACATAATCATACTCCCTGGCCACCCCCATATACTTAGCATTAAAATGGTGGGGAATACCGTTTCCCCCTTCGTATAGAAGGTGTATGGTTCTAAGCCCAAAGCCATAAGATAGTTGTTGAACAAACCATAGGAATCGGTTATATTTTTCCACAATAACGAACCCGCCACCGCAGGAATTAGGCAGGGCAAATAGTAAACAATACGGAAACCCGCCACGCCTTTCGTCTTTTGGTTGAGGAACAAAGCAACGGCATACGAACCCACCATGCCGATCGCAATCGTTGCAATGGCGTAACGGAAAGTGATATAGAACGAATGTATCGTCTTTTGAAAATCCGTCCCAAATATTTTTTGGAACTGTTGTAGACCGAAATTGGTAAATTGATTTTCGGAATAATAGAAATTATAATCGCAAAACGCATAAATCAACGAATAAACCATAGGGATCAACGTGAAAATGATAATCCCCAAAATTACAGGAAGACAATAGACAATATTCCCGTAATCTTTCCACAACTTACGCAAGCGCGATTGTTGTAAACGGCCGTTCATTATATAATTGCCCCCTTCTTTACATCCTCAAGATTTTTCGTGTAGGTCGAAATCAGGCTATCTCTCTTAGCCGGCGCACCGTTTTCTACGTTGGTAAGGTTAACGAAAAATGCACTCATTTGCGTACGAAGCGCCGTTCTCATAGATGCTGCAAAGGAATTGTACGTTGTCAATCGCAATTCTTCGCCGTTAAACCAAGCCGCATGATTCATGGCAGGGTCAATCGCTTGTTTCCATTCGCCAGAGTCTTTCAGCGATTTCAAGATAGGCTGGATAAAGCCTTCCTTACCGCCAAGGTTTTGACCTTCTTCGGAGATAATAAACTTAATGAAATCCCAAGCGATTTCCTTATTCGTTTTCGTAACGCCGTTTGCCGTTTGCTTGCCTTCTGCATGCTTTTTCGTAATACCATAACCCGACGTACCTGCCGCCACTTTTTGCGCAGGGAAAGGAATGAAATCCATCATTACCGTACCGCTGTTTTTATCACGAAGATAAGGTACGTAGCTGAGCACCA
>SVIT01000005.1 GCA_015069365.1 Clostridiales bacterium
GCATTTTCGAAGAACCCATCAAAAAAATTTGGGTTGGAAGAATCGGAAACAGTTTTTGTGATGGGTTCTTCGAAAATGCCTCTATCGCTATACGGCGGCGCGGATTTTAAGGACGGAAAAGAGCGAGAATTAATCGAAACGCTACCTGCGGCGGACGATCAAGAAGAGTGGCTGGATAAGATGTTGTTGCGCGGGGCGATAGAGGGACTTTCCGAACGTGACCGCAGAATCATTGTCTTGCGGTATTTTCGGGATATGACGCAGAGTGAGGTTGCCGAGCGTATCGGGGTCAGTCAAGTCCAAGTCTCCAGAATAGAAAATAGGATAATCAAAGAGTTTAGGGCAAAACTAAGCGGTTAAAGAATGCGTTGGGGTGATTTTTTTGCACTCTACGCGTTTTTTCTTTGTAAACGCTTTCCAAACGGATAAAAATCTGTTATAATAATGGCATGCAAAGGAATTCGAACAAGAATAACAATTTTATATACGGGCTTTTGGGAGAACCGACGGCGGCAAAAGCGTCGGGGCTTACCTATTCGCTTGCGGCGGTTGGATCGGTTGTTTTAGCCTTTTTCTTCATGATGATGCTTGCGGTAGCAGGGGTGACGGTGGAAGAGGGGCGCGAACCCGACTGGTATTTGTACTGTTCGTTTTTAATGACGCCGCTTGTCTTCGGTATTGTGGCGGCGTTGAGTATGGGTTGGACGAAAACGTCCTGGAAGACTGAGACGAAACGTCAAAAATGCAAGGTGAGATACTTTTTTATCGCCATTGCATTGCAGGTCGGGTTGTTGTCTTTATCAGAACTGAATACGCTGTTTTTAGAATTTCTCGCAAGGTTTGGCTATCAAGATACGCCCATACGACTTCCGTCTATGGACGGGTTCGGGTTTGTCGGGGTAATGCTCGCTGTGGCGTTATTGCCTGCAGTTTTTGAGGAGATTATCTTCCGAGGTTTTCTGTTAAAGGGTATGGACTGTTTTGGAACGGTCGGAGCTGTGTTGCTTTGCGGCGGTTTGTTTGCGCTTTATCATCAAAATCCCGCACAGACGGTTTATCAGTTTTGTTGCGGAGCCGCGTTTGCGCTGGTGGCGATTCGTTCAGGCAGTATTCTCCCGACGGTCGTTTCTCATTTTATTAACAATGCATTGATTATCACTTTGACCAAATTGGGTTTAGAAACGTTCACGAAACCCGTATTTATTACGGTTTTATGCATATCTGTCATTTGTTTGGTCGGTTCGCTTGCGTGGTTGATCTTTTTTGAAAAAAGAACGCTTGACGAGACGTCAAAAGATAAAAAATCAGGCAGAAAAAATCTGTTCAAGTTTGCCGCGTTGGGGATTGCCTTGTGCTCGTTGACGTGGTTTGGAGTACTACTTTCGGGGATATAATATGCAAAAGATATATTTCGTAGTGGTTGGAAAAATCAAAGAGAGTTTTTATCGGGAAGCGGTAGCGGAATACGTAAAACGTCTTTCTCGATTTGCTAAGGTTGAGATTAAAGAACTCGCAGAGGGGATAGATCCCGAGGCGGAGGCGGATGATATTCTGCGCGCGTGCAAGGGATACGTAGTCGCACTTGCGGTAGAGGGTGAAAAATGTTCCAGTGAACAGCTCGCGAAAAAGTTGGGTAGGCTCAACGACGAAGGGAAAGACGTCACGTTTGTGATCGGTTCGTCTTGCGGATTGTCAGACAGAGTGAAAAAGGCGGCGGATTATCGGTTGTCCTTTTCGGATATGACCTTTCCGCACCAGTTGATGCGGGTGATTTTGGCAGAGCAGGTTTACCGTGCGTATATGATCAACGCAGGTTCTACCTATCATAAATAAAACACACTTTTCGTTTTATCTGCGTATAGTATTGCGTGGATATTTATCAGTGGACGCGGCATTTTTACGAAAGTGTCAAGACAGAAAAAAGAGTGATCGGCAGTAGCCTTTTCAGTCGGGATATATACGCCGTAAAGATGGGCGTGGGGGCTCCTGTTGGGATTGTGCAATATGCGATACATGGGAGAGAATATATCACGGCGAAACTCGCTAAGGTGCATTATGACGTTGGAATAGAAAAAGGGAGCTGTTGGTTGATACCGCTCGTGAATCCAGACGGAGCGCTTCTTTCCGAGGTTGGCATACAAAGCGCGCCCAAAGAAGAACAAAAAAGACTGTATGAAATAAACGGTGGGCATGGGGATTTTTCCTTATGGAAAGCCAACGGACGCGGCGTAGATCTCAACGTGAACTTTGAGGCAAAATGGGGCGAGGGGAAGAAAAACGTCCGTCAGCCTGGTGCGGAGAATTATATCGGTGAGAATCCGTTTTCCGAGCCTGAAACGCAGGCGCTGCGCCGTTTTACAGAGGAGATACGTCCCGATTATACCGTCAGTTATCATACGAAAGGCGAGGAGATATACTGGTATTTTGATCAACCGACGCATTGTTGCCTTAAAGACAAACGCGTGGCGTTGAAACTTTCAAAGACAACGGGATATCCTCTTCGATATGCAAAGGGCAGTGTCGGTGGATATAAGGACTGGTGCATACAAAGGTATGGAATTCCGGCCTTTACGATAGAGGCAGGGGGAGATGGACTATCCCACCCGCTTGGAGAAGACGCCTTTGGGGATATTGCTGAAAAAAACAGATACGCTTTATACGAGCTTTCTAAGGGAATAGAATAGCATGAGAAAACTTACGAGAGAAGAAAAATTTATGCGTGCGGCGATCAAAGCGGCGAAGCGCGGCGGTGCGGAGGGGGAAGTTCCCATCGGCGCGGTCGTGGTGTATCAAGACAAAGTCGTTTCGCGCGGGTACAATAGACGTGCAAAATTGCAGCTCGCTTCGGCGCATGCGGAAATGATGGCGATCGACAAAGCGTGTAAAAAATTCGGGTCTTGGCGTTTGCCTGAAGGGTGCGAACTGTACGTCACGTTAGAACCCTGTCCCATGTGTATGGGGGCAAGCCTGAATGCGCGTGTAGACAAGCTGTATTTCGGTGCGTACGAGCAAAAGGGGAGATCGCTCACCTCCGCGCTCGCGGAGGCAAATCTACTCAATCATAAAACGGAAGTGGTCGGCGGTGTATTGCAGGAAGAATGCTCGGCACTTTTGAGCGGTTTTTTCATTTCCATGCGTCAAAAACAGAAAGAAGAAAAGGAAAGAAAAAAGGCGGCGGAAAATTTAGCGGAAAAAGAAAACTAAAACGGCGTTTATTTGGTTGACTTAATCGCTGAAAACAAGTATTATATTAGTATATGTGATAAGAATATACAGATATGGGGAAGAGGCGGCTCTGCCGCATTACAGAAAAACAAATTAAACTGTTGCATTGAGGTGGGAAAGCCGTATGCGGCAGATAAAAAATAAGGATGGTTACATATGATAACTCACGGTAATGAAATTAAGTTGTTTTCCGGTAACTCCAACCTTGAACTGGCAAAAGCGATTGCTAAAAAACTCAATACCGAGTTAGGCGATATCGAGGTTTGCACGTTCTCTGACGGCGAGATTAACGTTCATATCGCGGAAACGGTCCGCGGTAGGGACTTGTTTATTATTCAGTCTACCTGTTCGCCAGTTAATGATAACCTTATGGAATTGCTCATTATGATCGACGCTGCAAAACGTGCGTCGGCTGGGCGTATTACGGCGGTTATTCCTTACTTTGGCTATGCGCGTCAGGATAGAAAAGCGCGTTCGCGTGATCCCATCACGGCGAAGCTTGTCGCTAACTTGATCACGGCGGCGGGTGCTGACCGTGTATTGACGATGGATCTCCACGCAGAACAGATCCAGGGATTCTTTGATATCCCCGTGGATAATTTGTTGGGCGGTCCTACGCTTTACAATTATTTTGCGAAACAGAACAATATCGACGTTGTCGTTGCTCCCGATTTGGGCAGTGTAAAACGTTCGAGAAAGGTTGCTGAAAAATTTGGTGTGCCTCTTGCAATCATCGACAAACGCCGTCCTAAGGCGAACGTGATGGAGGTTATGAGCATTATTGGCGACGTTAAAGGCAAGAGATGTCTTATGATCGACGATATGATTGATACCGCAGGTACGTTGTGCCAAGGTGCGCAGGCAATCAAAGACGCGGGCGCAACCGAAGTATACGCAGGCTGTACGCATGCAGTACTCAGCGGCCCAGCAATCGAGAGATTGAAGAACTCCGCGATCACCAAACTTGTTATGCTTGACACCGTACATCTTCCCGATGAAAAGAAGATTGACAAATTCGAGGTGCTTAGCGTTGCGGATATCTTTGCTGCGGCTATTGAGAACGTATATCTCGACAAGCCCATGTCAAAGCTTTACGACTGATAAAAGATGAAAAGAGAGCCGTCGCGAACAAGTGACGGCTCTTTACAGCAAAAAAAGGAAAAGTATATGTATCTGATTGTTGGACTGGGAAACCCCGATAAGAAATATGAAAAGACTTTCCATAACATGGGGTATATCGCCGTCGGCGACGCCGCAGAAAGTCTTGGGGCGAAATTCAAGAAAAAGGAATGTGAGGCATCAGTTGCCGAGGCGTTTGTCGGTGGGGAGAAAGTGATCCTTGCCCGTCCTTTGACGTATATGAATAACTCAGGCAGAGCGGTAAAACAGCTCATGTCAAAATACAAGATTACGGAAGATAAGCTGTTGGTAATCTACGACGATTACGACTTGCCTAAGGGAAAAGTGCGTATTCGCGCGGGCGGCAGCGCAGGCACGCATAACGGAATGCGCAGCATCATCGGGGAAACTGGGTTGAAGAATTTTCCCCGTATCCGTATCGGTATTCGTGACGAGGCGGTGGATATTCCCATTATCAATTACGTGCTTGCAGAGGTTAGAAAAGAGGATTACGAACTGTTCGCCGAGGCTTGTCATAAATCTGGAGAAGCGGCGGCGGAATTTGCGCGCGGTTTAGATATTGAAAAGGTAATGTGTAAATACAATTAAACTACGGATATGAAACGCGACTTTCTTACGTTAAAACAGCTAGGAGAGGAATACTCCTTATACGAAGAAGAGCTCCGCCGAGGTACACCCACGGCGGTTTTTGGCGTTTCAGATCCCTTGAAGTATCTGCTTGCGGGGCTGACGCCTTTCCCCGTTGTGTACGTAACGGCGGACGGAGTGTCTGCAAGAAAGGCGGCGGAAAATATAGCGGCGCTATCGGGTAAAAAGACGGAAGTTTTGGCGGCAAAGGACGAAGTTCTTTTGTATCGCCGTGCACTCTCTAAAGATTCTCTTTTTAGAAGATTGAACGGTATTTATGCGTTGCAAAACGCTTGCGACGTTGTCACCGCTGAAATTGACGCGCTGATACAGCTTTTCCCTAAGAAATTAGAGGTTTTGACGTTAAAGGAGGGGGAAGATTACGATTTTTTTTCTCTTCCCTCAAAATTAACGCAGATGGGGTACGTACGCGGTTACGAAGTGGAAACGAAAGGTGTATTTGCCTTACGCGGGGATATTTTGGATATTTATCCCGTGAACATGGAAAACCCTATTCGCATTGATTTCTTTGGGGATACCGTAGAGAAAATCAAACCCTACGATATTGTCACGGGCGAGCGCTTATCGGGCGTTTCTTCCGTTACTTTGCTTGCGGCTACGGATGCGGTTGTCAGTGATATGGATAAAAATACGATCCCCGATCGTTTGGCGCAATCGGTCAAGAAATTCAAGACGTCGGAGGCTTACACACGCGCGCGAGAAATCAGTGACGAGTTGTTATCCGACGAGAATTTTGATAATTCGTTCTTATTGCCACTGCTTGAAAATTCGACGGACTTTTTCTCTATTTTACCGCAAGATACAGTGCTTATCTTTGACGAGGGTAAAACGCTGTGGGATAAATTCAATGCATTATACAAGGAGCATGAGGAACGTTTTCACCGTTTGCAAACGGGTGGCGAGGCGTTTGATTTTACGCTTGCTCAGTATACGGAAAGAGAGAAGTTTTTAAGCAAAATTTCGTCCGTGAGATGTGTTGCAATGCAGACGTTTACGGGGAATCCCTTTTTCTTCTCTCCTTTGAAAATCTACAATTTTTCCGCTACGCCGACCACAAAATACCTCAACGGTATTCCCGCGCTGTTGACGGACATTGTCAACTGGAAAAAAGGGGGATATAGGATACTCTTATACTGTGGGGACGAAAAGCGCGCGGTAAAAATGAGCGAACAGCTTTCCGAGGCGTACATTTCCACAGTTAAACTGCCCGATAACGTTAATGACCTTGCAGGGGTGTGTATTATAGACGAGCCCTTGGATAAAGGTCTTGTGTTACACGGGGTAAAGCTGGCGATTATCGGTACGGGGGATCTATATACGAAGCCCCGAGAACCAAAGCGCATCCGTAGAAAACGCGGGGATATGTTTTCTGCACCTGAAATCGGCGATTACGTCGTGCATGAAACGCACGGTATCGGTAAAGCGGTCGGAGTCAAAAAGATTGAGACGACGGACGGCACGAAAGAATACGTCGCCGTTTCCTATAAAGACGGAGATATGTTGTACGTTCCTGCGGAATGTATGGACGTGCTCTCCAAATATGTTGGGGATAACAATCCCACTTTAAGCAAAATCGGCGGCGCAGACTTTGAAAGGGTCAAGGCGAGGGTCAAGGCCTCGCTGAAAAAGCTTGCTTTCGATTTGAAGAAACTGTACGCAGAGCGTGCGGAAAATAGAGGGTATGCATTCCCTGCAAACGAAGTGTTCATGCAAGAATTTGAGGACGCGTTTATTCATGATTTGACCCCCGATCAGGCGAGCTCTGTTGCAGAGATTAAGATGGATATGTGTTCGCCGAAAGTAATGGATAGATTGCTTTGTGGCGACGTAGGATTCGGCAAGACGGAAGTAGCGTTCCGCGCCGTATATCTATGCGTTTTGGCTGGAAAACAAGCTGCTTTGATGTGCCCGAGTACCGTTTTATGCAGTCAGCACTTCAATACGGCGTTGGCGAGATTTTCCGATTTTGGAGTCAAGGTGGCTTGTCTAAACAGATTTAATACGCCCAAAGAACAAGCGGCTGTTTTACGCGGTTTGGAAGAGGGGAGTGTGGATTTGGTCATCGGTACGCATAGATTGCTGTCTGCAGACGTAAAATTTAAGGATTTAGGCTTGCTCGTATTAGATGAAGAGCAGCGTTTTGGCGTAGAGCACAAGGAAAAAATCAAACATCTTCGAAAGGACATCGACTGTCTTACTATGACGGCGACGCCTATTCCCAGAACGTTACACATGTCCCTTTCAGGAATACGCGATATATCCACGATACAGACGCCCCCTGGCGAACGTTTGCCCGTACAAACCTACGTTGTAGAGGAAACGGAAACGTTGATCCGTGATGCATCGATAAGAGAACTTTCCCGCAATGGTCAGGTGTTTATTCTCTACAATAAAGTGGAGAGTATCTTTACTTTTGCGGCAAAGGTGAAATCCATTTTACCCGAGGCGACGATTTCTGTAGCGCATGGAAGAATGGAAAAGACCACCTTGGAAAACGCCGTGATGGATTTTTACAGCGGAAGATCCAACGTCTTAATCACAACCACGATCATAGAAAACGGGATTGATCTTCCCAATGCAAATACCTTGATTGTTATTGACAGTGACAAGCTGGGAATTTCGCAGTTGTATCAATTAAAAGGTCGCGTTGGTAGAGGTACGCGCTTGGCGCATGCGTATTTCACCTTTAAGGCGGAAAAGGTCATGACGGAAAACGCGTCTGCAAGACTAAAGGCGATTATGGAATTTACCGAGCTTGGTTCTGGATACAAACTGGCAATGCGGGATTTAGAGATACGCGGCGCTGGAAACGTACTTGGGGCAGAGCAACACGGTCATATGGATCGAGTAGGGTACGAGCTGTACTCAAAACTCCTCAAAGAGGAGTTGACTGGAGAAAGTCAGACCGTTGCAGAACTGGATATCCGCGCGAACGCCTATATTTCCGAACGGTATATTGAATCTTCCGCAGGTAGACTGGATACGTATAAACAGATTGCGGAGATATCCACGGTGGCTGATTACAAACGAGTATATACGTCCTTAAAGGAAACGTATGGGGAACTTCCGCGTGCGGTGGAGAACCTTTTGGTGATCGCCGTATTGAAGAGTTATGCGGCGAAATTCAGCGTGAAGAAGATCACACTTATCAAAGGTGTAGGCTCGTTAGAATTTCCTTCATTGCAAGCAATCGGGGATCAGCGCATTTTAGCGGCGCTTGATAAGTATCAAGGTAAGGTGCGCTTAAATATGGTGGAAGCGCCCGTGATCGAGTTTTTCGGGAAGCGCGAAGGGGCGGAATTAATGGCAGAAATGACAAAATTTTTGAAATTTGCATTAACTTTCGCAACTTTATAAGTAAAAACGTTTGCACTTTACGAAAAAATGAGGTATAATATAACTTGACGATATTGAAAATGGGGAAGAAATTGCCTATAATTTCACAATTTTCGATATCGAAATGCAGGATAAAAAAATCGGAGCGATTTTATGAACAAAAAACACACTTTGAAAAAGACAGCGGCTTTATTGTTAGGCCTTGCACTTACGGTAGGCGGAACGGGCTGCGGCTTTATCACCACTGACAATCAAGAGGATTTGGAACAGAAGGTTGCGACCGTTGATATCAGCGGACGTCTTAAGACCTCGGCTAATTCCGAATACAAGAACTATGCAGACGACGTAGCGTCGATTGTAAAGGATCTTTCTAATGTAATCACAAAGAGAGATTTGGTTTCTTATTTCATGAGCACGGGGTATCAGTACGTTGAACAGTATGGTTATACGTACGAAGCTACGTTTAATATGCTTCTTGATGGCTTGGTAAGCAGAGAAATTATGATTCAGTATGCAGTTGCATACTATCTTAAAAACGGTGCGAACGATGGTATTACCGCTAAAAATTGCAAGGATTATATCGAGGCTGAGCTTAAAAAGGTAAGCGGTAAAGAAAAGGCGCTTTTAGAAAGCCATCCCGAAGTGCTCACCTTAAAGTATTTCTTGACGGACGGCGGCAAGAGCGAAGCGGAAAACTTGAAAGACTATGACAGTACTGTTTATAACCTGAAGAAGTCGATTAACGCGTCGTTGGATTCTTTGGAAGGGAGCTATATCACCGCAGAATCGGAAGAGCACAAACATGAAGAGGCTCGCACGTTGCCTACGGGTGTAGATACGGAAAAAGAAGATTACTATACGTCGAATTATGAAATTTATACGGGACGTAACGGCTTGGACGTTTGCGGTGAGTATGAAAAGCTTGACGGTTCCACAACGGCAACCAGACAGAAAGCATACAACGCGTTCTTGACCAATCTTCAATCGTACAATCTTATCAACACGGACAAGTCCAAGGGCGAGGTAGAAGATACCGCGGATTTCAATTTATTGAATTACTACTATATCGAACTTTCTTCCCTTCTTGGTCAGCGTTTGATTAATAAGTATTACGAATCGTTGGAAGCTGAAATTAGCGATAAGTTGGACGAAACGTATATGCAGGAAAAATACAATGCGTATTATGCTCAGAACGAGCAGGATTATCAAAACGATCCTATCGCGTTTGCAACCGCAATGGACGGGGCGTCTGCAGATCAGTTCCTTCTCTACGGTTTGAAGAATTTCGGTTACGTTTATAACATCTTGATTCCTTTCTCTGCTAGCCAGAACGTGGAATACACCGCGGCAAAGAACAGAGGTTTAACGGAAGAACAGCTTTATGCAAAGAGAGCTGAGATTTTAAACAACGTAAAAGGTACCGATCAACGTTCTAGCTGGATTTCTGCACACGATCACGCAAACTACTCCTATGAAAAGGATGGTAAATATTACTTCTTCGACGACAGCTTCAGCGGTACGAAGTATGAAGAATTGACGCAATATGCAGGTACCTACGCATTCAATGGCGAGGTTACCTACGATGCAGATACCGAAGAATATGATATCGTTAAGAACGAAGTAGATATCGCTCAGTTCATGCAGATCTTTGAAGATCACATCAATGCGACAGTAGAGGGCGATGATGACATTGTAGAAGTGACGGAAGAAACCGCTACCTACAACGTTGCGCCTTATAAGGCAAACGGTAAAGTAGATTACAGCAAGTTTGTCCGTTATACTGGTAAGGTTGATTTTGGTGGCGATAATGCACCTGCAGACTTCTTCAACAAGGCAAGCAAGCAATATCAGGCATTGTCTGCTGTAAACGAATTGATGTTTGCATACAGCACGGATACGGGTTGTCTTAACACCTATATGGGCTACTCCGTATCTCCTTACGGAACGAACTTCGTGAAAGAATTCGAATATGCGGCTCAACAGGTTGTAAAAGAAGGTGTTGGTAGCTTCGCTGTCTGCGCAACCGATTATGGTTGGCATATCGTATACTGCTCGTTCGCATATACGGCAAACGGCGATGCATACGGTGTTTATGATCACAACGCGAAAGATACGGAAGGTACTTTCTCCAACTTGTTCTATGAATCCATGAAAGAATCTGCGTATACCAACTATGCAACGGAAGAACAGAACAGATTGTTGATCGAATATGATCACGAAGACTGTGTAACTCGTTTCCCGAAAGCGTACAAAGATCTTTTGGAATTAGACAAATAATTTGGTAAACCAAGCGACCCCGACTGCAACAGCGGTCGGGGTTTTTATGAAAAAATTATGGAACGTATCCACTTATCCGAACATTTTAATTATAAAAAATTATTTCAATTTGTTTTACCGTCAATTATCATGATGGTATTTATATCCGTGTACGGTATCGTGGACGGCTTTTTCGTTTCCAACTTTGCAGGGGAACTTCCGTTTGCCGCGCTTAATTTGATCTATCCTTTAATCATGATTTTGGGGGCGGTGGGGTTTATGCTCGGAACGGGCGGGAACGCAGTCGTTTCTAAGGCACTCGGCGAAGGGGATTCCGCGCGCGCAAATCGTTATTTTTCCATGCTTATATATGCAACGGTTGTTATAGGCGTTGTGTTATCAATATGCGGTATGCTGGTCGTTCGCCCCGTCGCGAAATTATTCGCCTCAGCGGAACAAAATATGAGCGACGCAGAAAGAGCGGAGCTGATCGACTGGTGTGTGATTTATGCGCGTATTATTCTTGCAGCGTTGCCCATGTTTATGATTCAAAACGCATTTCAGGGCTTTTTCGTAACAGCGGAAAAATCCCGTCTTGGCTTATATGTGACCGTGATGGCAGGGGTATGTAATATTATCTTAGACGCAATGTTTGTGGTCGGTTTTCAGGGCGGTTTGGTTGGCGCAGCGATTGCAACAGCGCTTAGTCAAGTCCTCGGCGGTGTTCTTCCGTCATTTTACTTTTTCAGGAAAAACGACAGCTTGCTTCGTTTGGGTAAAACTCGATTTGAACCCAAGGTCTTTGGGAAAGTGTGCGTAAACGGGCTTTCGGAATTACTCTCGAATATTTCGTTATCTGTGGTGACAATTTTGTATAATGCGCAGTTGATGCGTTACGTAGGGATTAAAGGTGTTTCGGCATACGGGATCATGATGTATATCGGCTTTATCTTTATTGCTGTGTTTATCGGCTACTCAATCGGTGTTTCTCCGATTGTTGGGTATGACTATGGGGCGCAAAACAAAAAAGAGCTGAAAAACATTTTCACCAAAAGCGTTGTATTCTCCTTGATTGCAGGGATTGTAATGACGGCGCTTGCTTGCTTATTTGCAACGCCGTTATCCCGCATTTTTGTGCGTGATGATCGAGAACTTTTGGCTTTGACGACCAGAGGTTTGCGGATATATTCCCTGTGTTTCTTACTGACTGGACTGAATATTTTTGCATCTTCGTTTTTTACGGCATTATCCAACGGCACGTTGTCGCTGCTCATTTCCTTTTTTCGCACCTTTTTGTGCCAAGTGGCGGCAGTTTTGTTGCTACCACTATTGTTAGAGGTTGATGGAATATGGTTAGCCGCCTTTATGGCAGAACTTATTACGATGTTTTTAACCGTTTCCATTGTATTATTAAATAAGAAACGCTATGGATATCTATAAGAAACTCTAAGGGGCTTTAATGAGGGAGAGGGAAGGATTTTTACTGGGAATCCTTGACAACTCTCCCTTTTTTTGATATAATACATAGTATAATGCGGAGAAAGATTTTCTTTTCTGTATTTGAAGTAAACTGAAGTGCACATACTGCTATAAAATAGATGTACGACAGATACGCAAGGAGAGGCTATGGCGGAAGAAATGATTCAATTGATTGCGGCGGCAGAGGCAGAAGCTGCTCAGATTAAAACAGCGGCTTTAGAAAAAGCGGCGGCGATTGTTTTCGATGCGGAAACGCGTGCTGCTCGCAAAGAACAATCTGCAGCAGAGGTCTGCAAAGCATACCGCGAAACGCAGATCAAGAATGCCATAGAAGACGCTGAAAAAGAATATAACGCTTCGCTTACGGCAGGGGCACAATCAGCAAAGACGTATTGCGAAGAAGTCTTGTCGGGTGCGGATTCCGTGATCGGGAAAATTGTAGGGAGGATTATCAGTGGCGATTGTTAAAATGCGAAAGCTTAACTTAATCGCGATGTCCTACGATAAAGACAAGATTCTCGATGCGTTGCAAAGAACGAACGCCGCAGAGATAACTCTGCATGCCGAGATTGCGGATACGATTATTCCTGAAGGGAATCGCGAAGAATTAAGCGCGTACCTCCATGATACGGAGGCTACGTTACAACTTCTTTCGTCCTCGATAGAGCGTTATGAAAGAAATAACAATATAAAATCCGACCTACTCAAGGACGGATTTGACGTTTCCTATACAGAGTTCGTTGCCGCAGGTTCACAAAAAGAGGCTGTGGACGGGCTCATTTTGCGTATTAAGAGTTTGTTTGATGAACAAACCCGCATAAAAGCTGAGCTTTCCGCGGCGACGAGAGCACAGCAATCCGCGAAGGTATACCAAGGACTGGAAAAACCTTTTTCTGCGTTTGGGGACACGTTGCATACGCAAGGCAGATTAGGTGTGGTGCCGCTTTCCCAGAAAGACGGACTGCTCAATGCTCTTGCAGAAACGGAACTTTGCGCTTGTGAAATTCTTTTTGAACGCGAGGAAGGTGCGGTTGTCTATGCGGTTTCGCATAAATCGGTTGCGCAAAAACTGGACGAAATATTATCTTTGTTTGGGTTTATTGCTTGCCAGTATAATGGTGCTGAAACAGGAAAAACGCTGTATGAAAGGCTGTGTGCGGAAGAAAAATCTGTATTTACCGCTTTAGAGCAAAACGAGCGTACCGTGTACGCGTTGAAAGATGAAATTAGGCTGTTAAAGGTCTACTGCGATTACCTTAATTTTGCATTTGAAAAGGAAGAGATGTCAGAGAGGCTCCGCGCCACGCAAAAGACGGTATGGTTGCAGGCGTACGTGCCCGAACCTTCCGAAAAAACGGTGGAAGAGGAACTTAAAAAGACGTTGGATTGCGTTTATATGGAATTTACCGATCCAACCCAAGAGGATACTCCGCCGACGCTTTTGAAAAACAACAGTATCGTTTCTAATTTTGAGGGAATCACGAATACCTATTCCGCACCGCATTATAGAGAATTTGACCCGAATACGGTCATGGCATTTTTCTACAGTCTGTTTATGGGCTTTATTATCGGCGACGCAGGCTATGGGCTTTTGATGTTTCTTGGAGGTGGCTACCTTTGGTGGAAAAATCGCGCGCGACCTACGGGATTATCTAGGCTGGCAGGTGCATTTTCCGTCGGTGGCATATTTGCGATTATTTGGGGAATTCTGTTTAATTCTCTGTTTGGATTTATGATCTTGCCAAAGACTGTAATGCCGAACCCGCAGACGGATATGTGGTCGCTAATGGGGATTTCCGTACCCAGCGTGTTATTGATTGCGATGTTGATCGGCGTTGTGCAACTCTTTGCAGGGTACATGTGTCGGGCTGTGCAAGAATGGCGCAGAGGGAATATCGCGGATGGTATATTCGACGGGGTCACATGGGCAATCTTTTCCGTGGGCGTAGGCCTGGCGATTATCGGGTTGATTGAAGAGGCAAAGCTGCCCGTTTTTACAACGGTTGGCGGTGTGACGGCAGGGGCTTCGTTGTTGATTGCGATGATTACGGCCGGCCGAAAGGAAAAGGCTTTGGGTAAATTGACGAAAGGCTTTGGCGCAGCGTATGGAATCATCAATTATGCATCGGATATTCTCAGCTATGCCCGCTTATACGGCTTAATGCTTTCGGGGGCGGTTATCGCGCAGATTATTGCGGGTTACAGCGGGGACTTTATCGTCAGCGGTAACGTGTTGTTGGCGGTGCTCGGCGTTGTGCTGCTGATTGTAGGGAATGCGTTTAACTTGGTTATGAACCTTTTAGGCGCGTATATCCACGACGCACGTTTGCAATACGTAGAATTTTACGGTCGTTTCTACGAGGGTGACGGGGATCTGTTTAGACCGCTTGGTTCTCAGCACAAATATATTTATCTTTTGCCTGCAATGCAGGAAAAATCTCAAAACGAATAAAGGCGTTTCGCTTTTAATATAATCATTGAAAAACAAAATCGGAGGATTTTAATTATGGGTTACACAATTGCTATGTTGGGTGTCGCATTTTGCGTATTGCTTTGCGGTATCGGTTCTTGTATCGGTCTGTATAAGACGAGTACGGCTGCAGCCGGGGTGCTTGGGGAAGAGCCCAAAAAGTTCGGTAAAGTCATGGTTCTCGTTCTGTTGCCTGCAACGCAGGGTATTTACGGATTCATTATCGGTATTATAGCATCCAGTGCTTTAGACGTTGCAATGTCTACGGCTATGGGGTGGGCAATGGTCGGCGCAGTGCTTCCTATGGCAATTTCCGGCTTGGTATCCGGTTATTTCCAGGGTAAATCCGCAGTCAACTGTATCTATGCTGTTGGTAAACAGGAATCTTTGTCTGGTAAATTGATTGTTTATCCCGGTATGATCGAGTTCTACGCAATTTTGGGCTTGATTATTTCCATTATGCTCGTAGGTCAGATTTAAGAGAAGAATATGGGAAAGCAACAGGTGTTGGATCAAATTCTTTCCGACGCACGCGCTGAGGCGCAGACAATTTTAGAAGATGCGGAAAGCAAAGCGACAAAGCTGCTTGCCGACGCTGATTTGCGAGTGGAAGAATTAGAAAGGACAACAAAACAAGAGGTAGAGGAACGTCGCAAGACGATTCTTGAAAAACGTGCCGCGGCGGCAAGATTGGACGGCGCGAAATTTTTGCTTGGTGAAAAACGTAAGGTTATCGACACAATTTACGATGAGGTGCTCAGCCGTATGTTAGAGTTGGGCGCTGAGGATTGCGTAGCCATTTTCAGGCGGTTGCTGTCCGTATATGCAGAAGATGGTGACGAGATTTTGCTCGCAGAGAATTTTCCGTATGCGGAACAGATTGCATTATTGCCTGTGATCAAGGAGAAAAATCTGAAGATTTCCGAGCAACGTATCGCGCTGGACGGTGGTATGCGCTTGATCGGTAAAAAATCGGATAAGGATCTTTCGTTTGGAGCAATTTTGAACGCTGACCGCGAACGTTACCAGGCAGAGCTTGCGCAAAAGTTATTCAACTGATCGGTTGGAGAGTGAGATGGTATATTACGATACAACGTATACAAACGGTGTGATTGCCGTAAGAGAGAAAAAGCTTTTGAAAGATAAAGTTTCCCGCCTTTGCGAACTTGGCGCAGAGGAGGGTTTTCGTATGCTGCTTGACAATGGGTTTGGTGGCGGTGCAGAGACGGCGACAAGCGTACACGATTATGAAAAACTGATCGTGGCAGAAGAAAACGCAGTGGATGGGTTTATTCGAGAATATGCTCCGACGGCAGCGGAGAAAGGGTATCTTCTCGGCGGACGTGATTTTCACAATGCCAAGGCTTTACTCAAAGCGGCTCATTTGGGACGGATAGCAGAAGGAATGTTGACGAGTGAGGGCTTGATTTCCATAGAATTAATTGCCGACTGTGTTAAAAAGGGTGACTTTTCAGAAATAAAAAAGCTGAACGCATACCTGGGTACAGCGTGTGAAGAAGTTTTTGCTGGTTTGCAAGACGGGTTGACTGGAGCAGAGGTGGGCGAAATCTTCGAAAAGGCACAATATGAATATCTATTTTCGGTGGTAAAGAAGAAACCTGTATTGAAAAAACTCTTATCTGCCAAGGTGGATATGACGAATATTTTAACGGCGTTTCGTTGTATTGACGCGGATATTGCAAGGAAAAAGTATCTTTCAGGCGGGAATCTTGGCGCGGAGACGTTGGATTTGCTGTTTTTGCCCGATAAAGAAACTGCGTTAGAAGAGTTTGGAAAGACGCAGTATAAAGGGTTTGTCGATCTGTGTTTCTCAGCGCGAGAGGAAAGAAAGCCTTGTACAGAGGCGGAGAAGATCTTAGGCGGGTATGAGCAAGAATATTTTGCGGATAGGAAGTACGAGCTTTCTAAAAACGAACCCTTCCTTTATTACGTATTCCGCCGTCGTCAGGAAAACGCGAACGTGCGTATTGCGATCGGTTGTTTGCTTGCAGGATTAAGTGAGCTAGAAACGAGAAAGCGGATTCGGTTATAAGGCGTGAGGGAAGATATGTTAGGAAAGACGGCGATCGTCGGCAACGGCGACGGTATTATGGTTTTCAAGGCGGCAGGTGTGGACACCTATCCCGCAGAAGATGAGAAAAAAGCAAAGGACATTCTGCGAAAGCTTGCAAAAGACTATCAAATCATATTTTTAACGGAAGATTTGGCAAGACCTTTGACAGAGTTTTTGAAACGCTTTGACGAAGAGGCGTATCCCGTTGTGGTCAGTATCCCTTCGGGAGAGAGCGGCGGTTATGGCATGGAAGTATTAAAATCTGCTATGGATCGCGCGCTTGGTGTGGATATTTTATTCCATAAAGATTGATAGGAATTCGATTGCCCGAGATCGGGTAAAGAAAAAGTGAGGATGAACGAAATGGTAGGTAAGACAGTAAAAATTTCCGGACCTTTGATTATTGCCGAGGGGATGGCGGACGCAAAACTGTACGACGTTGTGCGTGTGTCGGACAAAGGCTTAATCGGTGAAATTATCGAGCTTCGCGGAGATAAAGCGTCTATTCAGGTTTATGAGGAAACATCGGGTTTAGGCCCCAACGAGGACGTTTATTCCATGGGCGAGCCTCTTTCCGCAGAGCTTGCGCCCGGTCTTATTACGGGGATATTCGACGGGATTCAACGTCCGTTGACGGCGCTTTATTTCAAATACGGCGACCGAATTTCCCGCGGCGTATCCGTCAATAATCTTGACAGAGAGAAAAAATGGGCGTTTATTCCCACTGCAAAGGTTGGCGATACCGTAAAAGCAGGCGACACGTTGGGTATCGTGCATGAGACGGAAATTGTCGATCATAAAATCCTCGTTCCTTACGGCATGGAAGGGCGCGTGCGCGCTATTTCCGAGGGAGAATATACAATCGAAGAACCCGTAGCGGAGATTGAAACGCCGTCAGGCGAAAGAAAGACGGTATGCATGCTCCGTAAATGGCCAGTAAGAAAGGGTAGACCGTATGCGGAAAAACTTTCTCCCACTCAACCTATGGTAACGGGGCAGCGTGTTATCGACACTCTTTTCCCGATTGCGAAAGGCGGTGTTGCGGCTGTTCCTGGGCCTTTCGGCAGCGGAAAGACGGTCGTACAGCATCAGCTTGCAAAATGGGCGGACGCAGATATTATCGTATACGTTGGTTGTGGCGAACGCGGCAACGAAATGACGGACGTTCTCAATGAGTTTCCTGAACTGAAAGATCCAAAAACTGGTGAACCTTTGATGAAGAGAACGGTGTTGATTGCAAACACTTCGGATATGCCTGTTGCGGCGCGCGAAGCGTCTATTTATACGGGTATCACGATTGCAGAATATTTCCGCGATATGGGCTATAACGTAGCGATTATGGCGGATTCTACTTCCCGTTGGGCAGAGGCGCTTCGTGAAATGAGCGGACGTCTTGAAGAGATGCCTGGTGACGAAGGGTATCCCGCGTACCTTGCCTCTCGTCTTGCGGAGTTCTACGAGCGCGCAGGTATTGTGAAATTGCTTGGCAGTGAAGAAAAAATCGGTTCGGTTACGGCAATCGGGGCAGTATCCCCTCCGGGCGGTGACTTGAGTGAACCTGTAGCACAGGCAACCTTGCGTATCGTAAAGGTGTTCTGGGGACTGAGCTCTGCACTTGCTTACAAACGCCATTTCCCTGCTATCGACTGGTTGATCAGTTATTCGTTGTATGCAGATAAAATGAAAGAATGGTACGACGAGAGCGTCGGCGCGGATTTCTTAAAATACCGTCAATTTGTAATGACAATTTTGCAGGAAGAGGCGGCTCTTGACGAAATCGTGCGTTTGGTCGGTATGGACGCATTGTCTTCTAAAGACCGTTTGACAATGGAAACGGCAAAGATTGTCCGCGAGGACTATTTGCACCAAAACGCATTCCATGAGGTGGATACGTACACTTCAATGACGAAACAGTTTTTGATGCTGAAGCTCATTTACGAATTTCACCGCCTTGCAGGTATCGCGATCGGGAATTACGCTGATTTAGACGAGATTTTGGCGGCTTCGTGCAAGGAAATGATCGGCCGTGCAAAATATATTGAAGAGGAAAATATCAGTCAGTTTGACGAGATATTCAAGACAATGAACACAGAATTGAAAGCGATTGCAGAGGGGGGAAGCGACGATGTTTAAGGAATACAAAACAATTCGTGAAGTCGTCGGCCCTTTAATGGTTGTTGAAGGGGTCGAGGGGGTTAAATATAACGAACTGGTGGAGATTGTCAATACCAGCGGCGAGACGCGCTTAGGTAAAGTGCTTGAAATCAACCGTGATAAAGCGGTGGTACAGCTCTTTGAAAACTCTCAAGGTCTGCAAATTTCAGGTGCAAAAGCACGTTTCTTGGGGCACAGCCAAGAACTGTCGGTGTCTGAGGATATGCTTGGACGAGTATTTGACGGTATGGGTAATCCTCGTGACGGCGGCGCACCGATTATTCCCGAAAAGAAGATGGATATCAACGGTGAACCTTTGAATCCCGCGGCACGCGATTATCCCAACGAGTTTATTCAAACGGGCGTATCGGCAATCGACGGCTTGAATACGCTGGTAAGAGGGCAAAAACTTCCCGTATTTTCCATGAGCGGTTTGCCTCATGCAGAACTTGCGGCGCAAATTGCCCGTCAAGCAAAGGTAAGAAGCGGAGATTGTAAATTCGCGGTTGTTTTTGCGGCTATTGGTATCACGTTCGAAGAGGCGCAATACTTTGTAGACGATTTCAAAAAGACTGGTGCAATCGAGAGAACGGTTCTATTCACCAATCTTGCAAACGACCCTGCGGTAGAACGTATTGCAACTCCCCGCATGGCGCTTACCTGCGCAGAATATTTGGCGTTTGAAAAGGGTATGCACGTTTTGGTTATCATGACGGATATTACTAACTATGCCGAGGCCCTTCGTGAGGTTTCCGCGGCGAGAAGAGAGGTGCCCGGTAGACGCGGTTATCCTGGTTATTTGTATACCGATCTTGCAAGCTTATATGAAAGAGCGGGAAGAATTCGTGGTAAAGAGGGTTCAATCACACAGATCCCTATTTTGACGATGCCTGAAGACGATAAGACCCATCCCATTCCCGACCTTACGGGATATATTACGGAAGGGCAGATTATACTTTCCCGTGACCTTTATAAAAAAGGTATCAATCCTCCCATCGACGTATTGCCTTCTCTGTCCCGTTTAAAGGATAAGGGTATCGGTAAAGAGAAGACGCGTGAGGATCATGCGGATACCATGAACCAGTTGTTTGCGGCTTACGCAAGAGGTAAGGAGAGTAAAGAACTTTCCGCAATTCTCGGCGAAGCGGCACTGTCTGACGTGGATAAACTGTATGCTAAATTCGCAGAATCGTTCGAAAGAGAATATATCAATCAAGGTTTCGAGAAGGACAGAACGATTGAAGAAACTCTGAATTTGGGTTGGAAGTTGATGAAGGTTCTGCCTAAGAGCGAGTTAAAACGTATTCGTACGGCATATATTGACAAATATTTTGGAGAGGATAATGGCGAGGCTTAACGTAAACCCTACGCGCATGGAGCTTAAAAAATTAAAAGCTCGTTTGGCAACGGCGACGCGCGGACACAAACTCTTAAAAGATAAATCTGATGAGATGATTCGACGTTTTACGGTGATTATCCGTGAGGCGAAATCTTTGCGCGAGGAAGTAGAAGCGGAGTTATCGGGCGTTCTCAAACAGTTTTCCATCGCTCGATCGCTCACCCCCTCGTATGTGGCGGAAACGGCGTTTTCCATGCCTTCTGTTGCGGTGAAAGCGGTTTGTGAAACGGAGAGTGTTATGGGGATTGATGTTCCGAAGATTACCATTGAGCGAGAGACTCGTTCAGGCGGTTTGCCTTATGCGTATTCGGAGATCACGGGTGAGGCGGACTATTCCGTGGAAAAAGCGTCCGTGCTTTTGCCGAAAATGGTGGCTTTGGCGCAGACGGAAAAGGCGGTGCGAATGTTGGCGGAGGAGATTGAGCGCAACAAACGCCGAGTCAACGCTTTAGAGTACGTTATGATCCCTCAATTAGAAGAAACAATCAAGTATATTAAGGACAAATTAGACGAAAACGAAAGGGCGGCAGTCGTTCGTTTGATGAAAGTAAAAAGCAAGGTGTAAATATGTTCTCCCCACGGCTTCACCGTGGGGAGTTTTTACTTTTATGACAAACTTGTGAAAAGTACATTTTTTGCGGATATTGCTTGACATTGCGTTATGATAGGTGTATAATAAATGTAACTGTAAAAGTTATTTTTTTCCACAATCAAAACAAAAAGTGTAGAAAAATGAAGTGTGGTTAGAGGCGTGGTAAAGAAAAAGAAAACAAGCAAACAATTAAAAATTATCTTGGCGATCGGCTTTGTTTTGGTCTTTTTAGGCTTGATGGTGTTCCTTTTCTCAGGGGATAACTTTGTGATTTTACAAGAGCTTTTCAAAAAAGACGTATCCAAAGAAGAGGTGCAGGAATCCTTAGGTAATTTAGGTTTTAAAGGTTATTTTACCATAGGCATTTTATCTATGCTACAGGTCGTTTTAACCTTTTTACCTGCCGAGCCCGCGCAGGTCATGGCGGGGATTGCGTTTGGTTTTTTAAAAGGCTCGGCCATTTGTTTGGCTGGTGTCTTTGTCGGGAATACGATTATTTATGTTTTGTATAAAATCTATGGTGAGAGCCTGGAAGAATATTTCAAGAAGAACGCGGAATTTGATTTTGAAACGGCGCGCAGTTCACCCAAAATCGCCGCAATCGTTTTTATGTTGTATTTCTTGCCTGCTATTCCTTACGGACTGATTTGTTTCTTCACTGCTTCCATCGGCAGCAAGTATCCAAAGTACATACTGTTGACAACGCTTGGTTCTATTCCGTCCATTTTTATCGGGGTTGGTTTGGGACATATGGCGATTGCTTCCAGCTGGATATTGTCGATTGCCGTATTCTTGGTATTGGTTGTTCTGTTGGTGGTGCTTTACAAGAATAAATCAAAAGTTTTTGCAAAGGTCAATGCATATATGAAAAAGAAAAATCAACCGTATACGTCAAAGACTGTGGTGAAAAAATACAATCCTTTCGTATATCGGGTTTGCGCAATCGGAGCAAAAATTTTATTTGCCTTTAAATTAAAAATTCGTGTAACCAAAAAAGTACTCGATATAGAAAAACCTTCCATTGTATTATGTACGCATGGGTCATTTGTAGACTTTCTTTACGCGGGGCAATGGTTAAAAAAGAAAAACCCTCATTTCATAACGGCGCGTATGTATTTTTACAACAAGCGGCTGGGGAGTATTTTGAGAAGTGTCGGCTGTTTCCCTAAGAGTATGTTTACGTCCGATCTCGATAATGCAAAAAATTGCATACGAGTATTGAAAGAGGAAAAAGGGGCGCTTGCAATGATGCCTGAGGCGCGTCTTTCTACCGCAGGTAGTTACGAAGGGGTTCAAGATACAACCTATCGCTTCTTGCAAAAGATGGGTGTTCCCGTCTATGTGATTCGTCTTCACGGCGATTATTTTGCAAAGCCGAAATGGGGGGACAAAATTAGACGAGGATCTTTGGTTGAGGGTGAAATTGATCGCTTGTTTACGGCGGAAGAAGTAAAATCGCTGTCCTTGGAAGAGATAAAATTGCGTGCAGATGCGGCACTGAATTATAACGAGTTCGAGTGGTTGAAAACAAAACCGAAGCAGCAGTATAAGAGTAAGACTTTGGCGGTTGGGTTGGAAAATATATTATACCGCTGTCCAAAGTGCGGCGCGCACTATACCATGCGGACAAAAGGCAGGGATATTACTTGCGAAAAATGTGATTTCAAGGCAACGTTAGACAGCCGTTACGGCTTTGTGAACGGTGCGCCGTTTGATAATTTTGCCGTTTGGTACAATTGGCAGACGGAGGAAATGCGCAAGGAGATGTTGGCTGATCCCGATTTTGCTTTGGAGAGTGAAGTCACGTTGAAACATTCATCCAAAGACGGGAAGACGATGCTTCGCGAGGCAGGAAAAGGGGTATGCCGTTTGGATAAAAATGGGCTGACCTATCGCGGTGAGGAAGACGGCGTGCAGATTGAAAAATTCTTCCCGATGCAGGATATTTACCGTTTGCTTTTTGGTTCGGGCGAGGATTTTGAAATTTACGAGGGCACGGAGATTTGGTATTTTGTGCCGATAGAGCTTCGCAGTTGTATTGCTTGGTACATCGCCAGCGGTTTATTAAAAGAAGTATATAGTGAGTAATCCACATAAAGGAGAAAATCCTATGGAAGAAAAAAAAGAAGAAGTGGCGGAGAAGAAAGAGGAAAAATCCTTTTCTTCAATCAATTTAAAATCTTTTTTGTTGGTAACGATTATTTTGGGTACAATGCTGATTGTCAGCGGTGTGCTTTCGTATCTTATTCCGCAAGGAAGTTTCAGCCGTGATCCTGACGGTGTTATTATTGACGGGACGTATGCGGAGCAGGGGATAAAAGGGATTGCAATTTGGCGTATTATCACTGCACCTTTTCGCGTATTTGCGTCCGACGATGCACTCACGATTATTTTTATCAGCTTGTTTTTGCTGATTATGAGCGGTGTTTTTAACTTACTTGATAAAACAAACGGTATCCGAGTTATTATCGGCAAAACTGTGCGCAAGTTCTCGAAACAGCGCAAGTTGGTTGTATGTATTGCCTTGCTTGCTTTTATGGCGTTCGGTAGCTTTTTCGGTATGTTTGAAGAGCTAGTGACTTTGCTTCCTCTCGTAATCGTATTTATGCTTTCAATGGGTATGGATACGTTGACGGGGTTGGGTGTATGTATGCTTGGGGCATGTTTCGGTTTTTCTGCGGCGATTACTAACCCGTTTTCAGTTGGGATTGCATCTAATCTTGCGGGGACGTACGTGCTTCAAGGCGCGTGGTTGAGGATTTTATTTTTTGTGATTGTTTTTGCAATCGTTGCGGCTTTCTTGTTATTGCATATCCGCAAGATTACGAATAATCCCGAGAAATCCTACACCTATGCGGCGGATATGGAGCGTAGAAAAACGCTTGCTTTGCAGACCGAAATGGAAAGTGAAGAAGATAACCGTATCTTTAAGATTTATGCGGTATTTTTTGCGGTTCAGTTGGTTATGCTGTTATTGATCGCAAGCATTCGCGTCATTGCGAGTTATGCAATCCCGTTGCTTGCTTTCAGCTTTTTGATCGGCGGTATTATTTGCGGTTGTTTTGTTTGTGAAAACAAGAAAGACGTCTTTAAGTATATGGGGCAGGGCGCTGTATCCATGCTGCCTGCGGTGGCATTGATTGCGTTGGCGTCGTCAATCAAACTAGTTATGACCGAGAGCGGCATTTTGGATACGGTCATGTATCACGTTATTGAAAGTTTACGCGGTAAAGACAAATTTCTTTGCGTAGTATTGATTTACCTCTTGACCTTATTCTTGCAGATCTTTATTGGCTCGGCTTCGGCGAAAATTATGCTTGTCATGCCGATCATTTTACCGATTTGCGCAACGCTGGGATTGTCTACAAATATTGTCATTTTGACCTATTGCATGGCTGACGGTTTTACGGATATGATATTGCCGACCAACCCCGTATTGTTGATCGGGCTTTCAATGGCAAACGTATCTTATGATAAATGGGTAAAATGGACGTGGAAATTACAACTCCTTGTGTTTGCAATAACACTGCTGATTTTGTTCTTCGGTGTTCAAATAGCATATTAAGAAGAAAACCTCCGAGATTTCTCGGAGGTTTGATTTTTATTTATCGTCCGTATCTTTTTTATCGGCGAGGGTAAAGCTGTATTCAATATCAGGGTTGACTTTCCGCAACGCTTGCACAAGATCATTGTTCCACTGCGGGTTGACGGTTGCAACAAAATACTCCTCACCCATATAGACGGTCAATTTTTGATTGTCGGTATTAAGTAGTACAGAGGTAATATCTTTGATGGGATACGTACTTTTGATAAACCCGAACTGCATAATGAAATGCTCGTTGGTGACCGCGTATTGCGAGCGGATCAATAAGGAAATGACAACTGCAATGCAAAAAAGGCATATCAGGATTAGGAAAGGGGATTTTAGTGCCTCTCCAAAATTATGCACCCCGTTGCTTTTAATCAATCTCCAAATGCTGAGCGCAATACCGATAGAGCAAAGTACCAGCACGGCGCAGGCCAGTAAAATCATAATGGGAGTAAATTTGAATTTAAAAATTGTACGATTAGTATTTTCTGTTTTTTTCATAGTATGATTATAGCATGCTTGTGGAAAAAAAGCAACAGATGAGAAGACGAATTTTTACAATTTAGTGCAAAAAAAAGGTAAAAAAAAGAGTTGTAAAACTTGCAAAAATAAACGGAAAGCAGTATAATGATAATGAAAAAATATGAGCTTGATTTTTCGAGGTAGAGAGAAAGAAAATGGCAGAATCTATAAAGGAAAAGAGGGGGTTGCACAGTGAAGAGGCAATCGCCGAAAGAGAGAGAAAACAGTTTGTCAAGATGACAAAAACGCCGATTTCCAGATTGATTATCGGATTGGGTATTCCCACAACGCTTAGCATGATGGTTACGTCGTTATACAACCTGGCTGACACCTATTTTGTATCCAGTGTCAGCGAAGCGGCAACGGCTGCCGTCAACAATTTGTTGGCGCTGATGTCGATTATCCAAGCGATCGGCTTTACTTATGGTATGGGTAGCGGCAGTATCGTTTCCAAATTATTGGGGAAACGTGATAGAGAGGGCGCGGATAGAGTTGCGTCGTCTTCTTTCTTCATAGCGGCTGTCAGCGGGGTATTGATTGCAGTCTTTGGGTTGATGTTCCTAACGCCGCTTTTAAGATTGTTAGGTTCGATCGAGGAAGAAGTTTTTCTTTGTTCCCAGAAATACGGTTATTTTATTTTGCTTGCAGCACCCATTATGTGTATGAGTTTTGTCATGAACAACGTTTTGCGCGCAGAGGGTAAGGCGGTGTTATCCATGATCGGCTTGATTGTGGGCGCGGTTATTAACGTGGTTTTGGACCCGATCTTGATTTTTGGCGCAGGAATGGGGGTCACGGGTGCGGCTGTTGCAACGTTTGTTAGTCAAATCCTTAGCTTTTTAGTCCTTTTAACAATGTTCCTTTCTGGGCGTACTGTTGTGCGTTTGCGCTTCCGTGCAATTTCGTTAAGGCTGACTGTTTACGGCGACGTAATCGCTACTGGGTTCCCGTCCTTTTGCAGACAAATCCTCGCTAGCCTTTGTACTGTTTTCTTGAGCCGCGCGGCATATACGCACGGTGGACAAGCGGCACAGGCGGCATTGGGTGTTGTGCAAAAAATGTTTATGCTTGCATTTTCCATTTCTCTTGGCGTAGGGCAAGGCTATCAGCCCGTTTTAGGGTATAACTATAACGCGAAGCGTTTTGATCGAGTGCGCAGTGCATATTTGTTTACATTGACGTTTTCTACGTTGGTTATGATCGGTTTTGCGGTCATATGTGCAATTATCGCACCGAATATTATGGCGGCGTTCAGTTTGTCTGAGGCGGCGACGGAAATGGGTACGTTGACATTGCGTTTGCAATGCATCTGTATGCCTTTACTACCTACCAACTTTATGGCAGGACTTACCTATCAGGTAGTGGGCAATAAAGCGATAGCCTCGTTGCTGTCTATTTCCAGACAAGGTTTGTTCTATATTCCAGCAGTTTTGATTTTGCCGAATCTGATGGGGATATTCGGAGTGGAATGTTGCCAAGCCGTATCCGATTTGTTTGCGTTTGTATTCAGTATTCCTTTTACATTTGCATTCTTCAGGACGTTGCGGAAAGAGGAGAAAAGGCTGGAAGACTCGTGCATTTACGGAGTGGACGTTGTGTATAAAGAAAATATATAATAAAAAAATCCTTCGTTGAAAAACGAAGGATTTTTTTTATTTACTTGATGTTATTCCACATGCGGTTTGCTCGTTCGTTTGTCTTCTTGTCAAAGAAATTCATAACGACCAAACGGTCAATGGTGGTGCTATCGGGATATTGCGCAAAGAGTTGACGTCTGGTTTGTTCTTCCGCTACGGTCAGGGGAAGAGTTCCCTCGCCGAAGAAGTAGGACAAATCGTACGCAACAGTATTTTCTTCGTCCTCTTCCGCGCCGTAGGCATAATCGAGATATTCATAGATTTTTTCGCCTGCAAGACAGCTTGTATAGCCGATATAATACATGTTTCGTATTGCGTTATCGGGACGGGAAAGGAAGTTTATAAACGCTTTTGCCGCCTCTTTGTTAGCGCCTTCCATCATGACCCAACCGTCGAACCAAAGGTTAGATGCAGAATCGGGGATGCTGTATTCTAAGGAGAGGTCAAATTCGCTCTCAGCTTCGTCTAAAATAAATACTGCGTCACCGCTCCATTGATAGGACTCGTCTAATCTTCCTGCTGCAACGTCGGTTTTTCCTTCGTCCGTTTCTAGACCGTAGATATTTTTACGCATTTTTTCCAGAAGCTTTTTCACGCCAGCCATTGTTGTTTCAGAAGTGTCGTTCATTTTCTGGGATAAAACGGCTTTATATTCTTCGTAATTGCTTTCTTTCAACGTCAGCAATTCTTCTTCATAATACATACCTAAGCCCATGAAATAAGAGTCGCGCACGTTGTCTTTAGCGGTAATGGAACGGGTGCAAGCTTCCGACGTCAGACAATTCCAACTGTTCATGATCGAGCGGTCAATTTTCTCGGGATTAAAGACAAAACCCGTCGTGCCCCACATGTACCCTGCGATATATTCCGTCAAGCCTGCATTTTTAAAAATGTTGCTCGTATAAGCAGAAACGTTTTTCGCATAGTAGTTATGCTCGTCGGCGTTTGGATTGTAAAAATCTGTGTCAAAGGGAACGATTTTGCGTTCCGATTTTAACTTCATTGCCATGTATTCCGAGGGGCAAAGCAGATCGTAATGATCGCCCATTTTGATTTTATTATACATGGTTTCGTTGTCTTGTAAGGGGATATATTCGACGGTGATACTCTTTCCGTACGTTTCTTGATACCAGTCCTCAAATTCTTCATATAAAGGCTTACTGTCGGTTAAATCAACGCCCGTTAACTCATAAAACCAGCTTTTAAAATCAGCTAGGTCGGGATCGTCTTCGTTGTAAAAACTGCCGCCTTCGTCGATATATTCATCCCAGCTTGCCACGCGCAGAACGTTTTCATTTCGCCCGCTCGTGCTGTTTTTAGTGCAGCCCGCAAGGGGTAACGTTGAGATCGCCAAGCAAGCGATCAAAGAAAGGGAAATTATTTTTTTCATCTTTTTTTGCTCCTTGCTTTACGATAAGTTATGATATTTGCGACAACAACAATGGCAACGATAATAAAGAAAATGATTGCCGTAAATGCCCAGTACGCCGCTTTGATTTGCGGTCCGACTACGTTGTTTTTATCTAAACCGTAGATATGGGTGCTGATGGTTGTGAACGAATCTGGTTTCGTGTAAGCAGTAATCACGTAATCGTCCAACGACAAGGTAATCGCCAATAAGAAACCTGCGATAATGCCGGGTAAAATCTGGGGAATAACCACAGAGAATAAAGCCTTTGTCGGAGTTGCGCCAAGGTCGAGTGCCGCCTCGTAAAGATTGTTATCCATTTGACGGAGTTTCGGGACAATGGACAAAACGACGAAAGGAGTGCAAAGGATCATTTGTCCTACGATAAGAGGAATATACGTACCCTTATCAAAACCAAAGAAAGAAACAAAAAGGGCAAAGGAGATTGCTGTGACCACTTCAGCGTTGATAACGGGGATACGGTTTGCGGCGGAAAGTACGCCGTTGACCCGTTTCTTTGAATAGTACAACCCTATCGCTCCGACCGTTCCAAGCACAGTGGATAAAAAGGCAACGACAATAGCAAGTGCAATTGTTTGCAATACCACTTGCAAGGGCTCGTTTTCAAAACTGAAGAAATACTCGTAATGGGCAAGACTAAAGCCTTGCCAACCGCTTTGTATCATATCGCTTTCGTTAAAGCTGTTTACGGTAAGGAAAAGGATGGGGAAATAGATAAACAAGAGAACGCAGCCGATAAACAGCCATTTTAATACGCTTTTGATTTTTACCATAATGACGTACCTCTCGTTTCCGTTTGTTCGTCGGCGCTAAAGCCGCCCGTGAGCCAAGTAAATAAGAACATAAACAAGAGTAAAACGAGGGCGATAAACGAGCCGTCGTGCCACAAATCGCCCGTAAAATAGTCGTCTATCAGTTTCCCGATGATTTTAATATTGCGGAAAGTAAGATAGTTGGATACGACGTAGTTTGTCATCGAGGGGAGGAAGACCATGGAAACACCGCTCATGATGCCTGCTTTGGAGAGGGGCAGGGTCACTTGCACAAACGCTTTTGCGGGAGTCGCACCGAGGTCTTTTGCCGCTTCTAAATAACTCTTGTCGATTTTGATAATCGTCGTATAGATCGGTAAGATCATGAACGGAAGAAAATCGTAAACCATACCGATAATGGTATTGACAATATTCCACGCGTTGGATTTGTTGTAAGTACCCAACCAAACGAACAATTCTTTCAATGCGTTGATACGCAAGACAAAATTGACCCACATGGGCACGATAAACAATAATAACAGCACAGATTTGTTCTTTAAGTTGCACTTTGCAATGATATATGCAACGGGGTAAGCGATCAGAAGACAGATCAAGGTACTCATTATGGAGATAAACAAGCTCTGCATGATCGTTTTGAAGTTATACGATTTGAAAAACGCGAAAAAACCTTCGCCGTTCTCGTTAAAGAATACGCGCACGTATTCGAACGTGAACTTCCCTTCATCATTCGTAAAAGCATAATAGACGATAATCAAAAGGGGAATAACAACGAAGACTGCGAGGAATAATCCATAGGGGATTGCTAGCAGTTTCCGCGAAAAATGCGGGTGGGTTTTGGCGTTCGTCATTTCTTTGAGCCCTCCGCAATTTTCAATGTCAAACGGATTTTTTCTTTGGGAATACTCAGGCTGACAAGGTCGTTTTCATTCCAGAGGTCTTCGCATGCAAGGACGTAATCTTCCTCGTTTTCCGTACGAACGATATAACGGTAATATTCACTCTTATAGATGAGGGAGATGATGTGACCTTGCGCACCGCCCTCGTCGAGGTTGTCACTCATGGTGATATCGTGCAGACCGACTTCAACGTTGACTTCGGTATCCGTCAGATCGAGTTTTTCGCCCTTGGCAGTGATGAGATAACCCTCTTCGTCCAGATGACTGCCAGGATAAAGCTGGGTTACGTCGCATTCGAACTCTCCATCGCCGAATTCCACGGTATTGCGTTTTGTGATAACGCCCGAGAATTTGTTGACGCGGAATATCTTCCTCATAACGTGGATACCGTCAGGCTTAATGACAAGCCCTACAGTATCGCCCACGGCAGGGGTCGTCGTGCTTTGGATTTCAATCTCGTATCTTCCGCACTGAACAAGGATTTGATAATGGATCCCTTTGAAAATGACGGAAGTGACTTTCCCTTTCAACATGCCTTCTTCAACTGATTTAATTTCCACGTCTTCAGGACGAACGACAACATCGACAGGTTCGTCCTTTTCAAAACCGCCGTCCGTGCAGGGGAAAGGTTTTCCGCAGAAACGCACCAAGCCGTCTTTGGGCATAACGCCCGTAAAGATGTTGCTTTCGCCGATAAAGTCTGCTACGAACGTGTTTTCGGGTTCGTTGTATATCTTTTCGGGAGTACCAATCTGTTGCAATGTACCGTCGGACATGACAATGATCGTATCGGACATAGTTAATGCTTCTTCCTGATCGTGCGTAACGTAAATAAAGGTAATGCCAAGGCGTTTGTGCATGGCTTTCAACTCCAGTTGCATTTCTTTACGCATTTTCAGGTCGAGCGCGCCTAAAGGTTCGTCTAAAAGCAAAATTTCAGGCTCGTTGACAATAGCGCGCGCAATCGCAATACGTTGCTGCTGACCGCCAGAGAGGGTCGCGATGCTACGCTTTTCAAAACCTGCAAGGTCAACAATCTCCAAGGCTTTGCGCACTTTTTCTGCGATAACGGCTTTGGGGAGCTTTGTATATTTGATTTTCTCGTTGCCTTTTTTGTCGATATAGGTGGTTTCGATCTTCTTTAATTTTAACCCGAACGCAACGTTCTCAAAAACGTTGAGGTGGGGGAATAAAGCGTATTTTTGGAATACGGTATTGACGGGGCGTTTGTTAGGGGGTAAAGTGCTGATGTCTTCGCCGTTTAACAAAATTTGACCGCTGGTGGGCAATTCAAACCCTGCAATCATACGCAAAGTGGTCGTTTTACCGCACCCAGACGGACCGAGGAAGGTGACAAACTCGCCTTTGCGTACCTTAAAATTGATATTGTCAACGACGGATACCCCGTCGAATTCTTTACAGACGTCAATAAGTTCTATGATATGATTTTCCGTGTTTTTCATGTCCATAACGGTTTCTCCTGAAAGATGTTTTTCAGATTGTATTAATAATTTAGAAGTTGGGCGGAGTGGATATCCAAAGGAATTTTGCTTTTCCTTTACCCTTATTCAAGATTGAGTGCGGTTTGTTTGCGGGATAATAAAAGGCTTCGCCCTTTTTACAGACGTGGTGTTTATTGCCCAAGACAATGGCGATTTTTCCTTCGAGAACGTACCCGAATTCTTCACCCTCGTGGGGGATATCGCCTGCGGTTTCCACGCCCTCAGCCAGTTCCACAAGGACGGGCTCCATCATATTTTTCTGTGCATTGGGGATCAACCAGTTCCAAAGAACCCCGTCGGAATCTTTTTCGATAAACTCATTTTTCGAGAATACGATTTTTTCTTCCGTTTCTTCACGGAAAAATTCCGACAGGTTACTGCCTAGGGCGGATAAAATGTCGGTCAAGGTAGCGATCGAGGGGCTGTTGAGGTTGTTTTCAAGCTGCGAGATATAACCTTTTGTCAATTCGCATCTATCAGCCAGCTCTTCCTGCGTCAATCCCTTTTGATTTCGCATTCGTCTTATTTTTTTTCCTAAATCCATAACGCCTCCGAAAACATAGTTTTACAGTCGAAAAGTTTAGTATATGTAAACTTTTGGCTTTGCGTAAACAAGTTTTAATATCGGTTTGTTAAAAATAAACGAAAAGTTTAGTTAAAATAAACTTTCGTTGATAGTATTATAAAAAAAATGTAGATATATGTCAAACGTTTGAAGGGGATAAAGGGAATAATTTTAATAAATTTTCAATAAACTTATTAGAAAAATAAAAAGCGTGCGAAAGCCTGTTTACGCGCGATTAAAAAATGCGGATAGTTTAGTACGAAAAAAGGGGTCTACCGATCGGCAGACCCTCATATTTATAATATGACGATATTATAAAAAAGGATTAGTTCAAAGAGCTAAGTTTTTTCGCAAGTTTAGCCTTTCTGTTGTTTGCGTTGTTCTTGTGGATAACGCCCTTCGTAACAGCAGCATCGATTGCGGAAACGGTTTCGGGATAAAGCTTCGTAGCAGCTTCCTTGTCACCAGCTTCAACAGCGGAAAGGAATTTCTTAACCTGCGTCTTAAGTGCGGATTTGATTGCTTTGTTTCTCATCGTTTTCTTGTCGATAACCAAAACTCTTTTCTTTGCGGATTTAATATTAGGCATAATGTTCTCCTTGTTAGTTCGAAAATTTCTTAATCAATTCAATTGCGTAGATTATTTTAACATAATTTTCTTGGAAAGTAAACTGTTTTTCAATGGAAAAACACGAAAAACAATAAATTTTTCATTTTTTTTGGCGGAAGGTGATATTAATGGGTATTCCTAAGGGCGGTATTGCCTTTTTTGACAGCGGGATCGGGGGGTTGACGGTGCTCTCTTCCTATGAACAATATATAATAGATGTCGCGCGTGCGCATAAAGACGTGCCGTTATATTATTACGGCGATAACAAACGTGCGCCGTACGGCAATTTATCGGAAGAAAGGATACGTCGCAACGTGAAACGAGCGTTTCGTGTTTTTTGCAGGTTAAAAGTGTGTGCGGTCGTGCTTGCATGTAATACGGTCACCGCCGTTTGCGCGGAAGAGCTCAGGGAGAAATATTCCTTTCCGATTATCGGCGCAGAACCTGCGGTTTTGCCTGCTGCAAAGCATGGCGGAAAAATAGTTATTCTGGCGACGAACGCTACATGCGCTAGCAAACGATTTCACTCTCTTTGCGAAACGGCGAGAAAAAAGTTTCCAAGGACGGATATAAAGATTTATCCTTGCGAGGGGTTGGCGGGGGAGATTGAGGCGCATATCCAGGACGCAGAATACGATTATAGCCAGTTCTTACCCCTAGGATCTCCCGATTCCGTAGTTCTCGGCTGCACCCATTACGTGTATATAAAAGACAAAATTCAGAGGCATTATGGATGTGACGTATATGACGGAAATGAGGGGATCGCACATCGAATTTTGACCGTTTTTGAGGAGAGTTGTCAAAAAAATAGGGACGGGCGACCACCAACGGAGAAAAAGTGTTCAAAAAAGGGAGAAACGACCACTTTTCACCCCCGAAAAGGGGAAGAAAAACCAACGAAAGCAAAAGCGAACAAACGTTCGTATAAAAATGCAAAAACGGGGGTGAAATGCACAAAAAACAATCAAAAAGTCCCCGTTTTCTTCCTTGGGCGTTGTCGAAAAATCAATCAAAACACGTATAAACAAATGTTCGGGGTCAAGATTTTTTCAAAAAATTAAAAAAATGGGCAATTTGTGGTTAAAAATCCCAAAAAAAATTGAAAAAATATTAATTTTTTTATAAAAAACCCTTGACAATGGTTAAAAGTGGTTGTATAATAATTTCAAGTAGTTTTACTGCCACAAACGGCGCGAAAAAGGAACAAGGAGGAGTAAGCAATGTTTAAGGGTATGTTCGAACATCAACTGGACGATAAAAACCGTTTGCGTATTCCGTCCAAGTTCAAGAAAGAATTAACGGGCGAAAACGGAGAAAAGAATTACAGCTTTTTCCGTGGTATGAACCGTTGTATCTGCGTCATGGCTGACGACGAGTTAGACGATACAATCAGTTCTTTAGCCTCTGAGGGGATATCGGAGAGTAGTCAAGCGTCCACGTTGTTTTTCGGCAGTATCTTTTCTGCGGAAGAGGACGCGCAGGGCAGAGTGGTATTGCCCGCGATGCTGCGTAAGATGGCTGGGATTCAAAAAGACATTATCACGTTGGGACGGGGTAACCGCTTGGAGATTTGGGCAGCCGAAAGATATTATGCTTACATTGAAGGAATTGATTACGATTCCGAACTGAAGAAACTGGGGATTTAACTATGTTAGAGTTTTCGCACAAACCCGTTATGCCGAATGAATGTATGGAAGGTCTTGCCTTGAAAGATGGCGGGGTCTGGTTCGACGGCACGGTCGGGGGAGGCGGACATTCGTACGAGATACTGAAAAGAACATCGCCTGGCGGCAGACTGATTGCGACCGATCTTGATGATGAGGCGATAGCGGCGGCAACCGAGAGACTGAAAGAGTTCGACGGAAGATTTCAGATATACAAATCCAACTACAAAGATTTTTCGATTGTATTTGAAAAAGCGGGGATCGACGAAATTGACGGTGCGTTGTTGGATTTTGGGGTATCTTCTCACCAACTGGACGATTGTGACAGAGGTTTTACCTATCGCAATGCAGACGCACCGCTAGATATGAGAATGAACACCTCGGCGTATTTAACCGCAGAGATCGTGCTTAACACCTACTCGGAAGAAGCGTTGACCAGAATTTTAAAAACCTACGGAGAAGAGACGTTTGCAAAACAAATTGCAAGAAACGTTGTAAAATACAGAGAAAAGCAACCCTTAAAGACTTCGGGCGAATTTGCAGAGATTATACGAAACAGTATCCCCGCAAAATTCCGTTACGGTGCACCCTGTGAAAGAAAGAGCTTTCAGGCGATCCGCATTGAGGTCAACGGCGAGTTGGACGGATTGTACGAGTTAGTCCTCGCCCTGACAAGAAGATTGAAAAAGGGCGGCAGAATCGCGATTTTGACCTTTCATTCCTTGGAGGACAGAATTGTAAAAGAAGCATTTAGGCAGATGGAAAAGCCTTGCGTATGCCCCGGAAACTTTCCCGTATGCGTATGCGGAAAGAAACCGGAAATCAAGATCATCACCCGCAAGCCGATCACGGCAAGCGAAGAAGAACTGGAATATAATTCCAGAAGCAAATGTGCGAAACTGAGAATCGCAGAAAAACTGTAAGATAAGGCGAAGGAAAACAGGGGAAATACAGCCACGGAGGAATAGGATGGATTTGTTACGTGAACACACGCAAGCTCAATTGTCTGAAGTTGAGTTGGAAGCGCAAAAACATAACGCAATGATTAAAGAACGGTATCGCAGATTGCAAAATGCGGTTGCCGAACAGCTTGCTACGGAAATTCGTGAAGAAGAAACCAAAAACGTGGCAGACGTTATTACGCCCGAAAAACCTTCGTTGTATATTTCTCCCGCAGCGATCAACACGGCTGTGTTAGAACAAACCCCTCAGGTGACCGAATACGTCTCGCCTGCGGCAGACGCTTTGTTCACGACGAAAAAGTTTGAGAACATGCAGGCTTATAACGAGACGCAGGCTGTTTCTGCGCCCGTAGAGTTTGCAAAACCCACTGTAACGGCGGAGGCGGTTAAAGAGGTTAGCTATTCTTTGACACCTTTTGCAAAGGTTGTTATGGCTATTTTCACTTTGGTGATTGTTGCGATGCTCACGTTGATCTGTGTAAACACGCAGGTTATTCATCGCAATAATATTCGCATCAAGAACCTTGAAGAAAAGAAAGAGCAGTTGATGGAAGAGTATCAAGACATTCAAGAACGTATCGAGGCGGCAAAATCGGAAGAGACGATCAGACAGTATGCCGAATCGCAAGGTATGGTCTGGGCAGGAAATTAAAAAACGGAGTACATATTATCAAACAATCTAATAAAGAATATTCGGTAACGATTTTACGAAAGAGGTTATTCGCCATCTCCTTGGCGGTAACCTTTCTTTTTTGTCTTTTATGCGGTAGATTTTTCTACGTCCAAGTTCTTTGGAGCGAAGAATTGAACTATCGCGCACTCGATCAATGGACAAGGGAAATCCCCATTGTTGCCCAGCGAGGTAAGATAACGGATAGAAACGGAGTAGTGCTCGCCGACAATTCGACGGCGTACACGGTTTTTGCGCGCTCTAATGCAGTAAAAGACGTTGAAAAGACCGCCGCTCTTCTTTCGCAGTCTTTAGGCTTGCAGGAGAAAACCGTCTACGAAAAACTGACGAGGAAAAAAGCTTCGGAGGTGACGGTTGCAAAAAAAGTCGGTAAAGCGGAAATCTCCAAATTATCCGATCTGTCCTTGGACGGGATTTATTATTCTAGGGATAATATTCGGTACTATCCCAAGGGCGACGCGCTTTGTCAGGTGGTGGGTTTTACTTCTTCCGACAGTGTGGGGACGACGGGGATTGAAAAATATTACGAGGAATATTTGGCAGGGAAACGCGGAGAGTTATTATATGAAACTGATCTGGTTGGGATAGAAATCGAGAATAGCGTGGCTACGTATCTGCCAGCGGAAAACGGATATAACGTAGAGCTGACGATTGATTACGGAATACAGGAACTTGCGGAGAGCGCATTAGAACGAGCTGCGAAGACCTACTCTCCTGCCTCTGCGGAATGTATCGTTTTGGACGTGAATACGTTTGAGGTGCTTGCTTTGGCGAACTATCCGTCGTACGATCTTAATGAGGTGCCCAGAAACGATACGGAGCTGTTAAACAGCCTTACGAGAAATCGCTTGGTTTGCGACGTTTACGAGCCTGGTTCTACGTTTAAAATTATCACTTCCGCGGCGAATATCGAAGAGCATTTACAAGGCAATCCTAAGGCGTTTTCGACAAATTATGTGTTTCCCAGCGCCCGCACCAGATCCGTGGATGGAACGACGGTAAAGTGTTGGAGTAATCATGCTAATGGAAAACACTGCAATCAAACGCTTTCGGACGCGCTAAATACCAGTTGCAATCCCTGCTTTACGGATATAGCCTTATCGCTTGGGACACAGACATTTTACGAATATCTTTCGGCGTTCGGGTTTGGAAAAAAGACGGGGATAGATTACGGCGGCGAGGCGTATGGTTTATTGCTCAATGAAAAAATAGTGCGCGGTTGTGATCTGGCGCGTATCGGCTTTGGTCAGACGGTCGCGGTTACGGGGATACAGCTTGCTTGCGCAGCGGCTTCGGCGGTCAACGGTGGGTATTATTATGCGCCGAGACTGGTAAAGCGCATTTATGCGGACGATGGGTACGTGGTAAAGGCAACGGAGCCCGTTTTAAAAAACAGGACGATTAGCGAGCGCGCCTCGGAGATTTTGGTCGATATGTTGGAAGGGGTAGTCAGCAAAGGCAGCGGTAAAAAGGCGTATTTGGAGGGGTATGGCGTAGGTGGTAAAACAGGTACTGCGCAAAAATATGAGGACGGGCGTATTGCCGTGGGGAAATACGTTTCGTCATTCGTTGGCTTTTTCCCTGCGCATGCGCCGAAATATCTCGCGCTAGTGATTGTGGACGAACCGCAAGGCGCATATTACGGGAGCGTTGTAGCCTCACCCGTCGCAAAAGAAATTTTTGAGGGGATTATTTCCTTAAAAAACATACAACCGCAGATGAAAGAATAAGATAGAGTATCGGTTAAATAGGAAGGAGGAAAGTATGCGGTTATCAAAACTGTTAGAGGCGATAGGGAACGGAAAAATGATTTTTGACGGGGACTGGGAACGTGAGATTGCGGTTCTGTCCGCGGATAGCAGGAAAGAACAAATTAGCGGGTTGTTCTTTTGTTTAAAAGGGGAACAGACAGATTCGCATACGTGTGTGGACGAGGCGATTAAAAACGGTGCTGTGGCGATTGTAACGGAGAGAGAACTTTCCGTTTCAGTGCCTCAAATCTTGGTTGCAGATACGCGATATGCGCTTGGTCGGCTGTCTTCCGTTTTCTATGAAGAGCCATCCTCGCATTTGAAAGTGATCGGGGTCACGGGAACGAACGGAAAAACGACAACCTCGTACATGGTAGCGTCAATTTTGCGCGAAGAGGGCAAAAACGTGGGGATTATCGGTACACTTGGAGTTTTTTATAACCAAGTCGCAAGACCGAGCGATCTAACAACGCCAGACCCGATTGCATTGCACGCGACCTTGGCAGAAATGTATAGACATGGGGTCGAATACGTTGTTATGGAAGTGTCGGCGCACGCGCTGTATTATAAAAAGACGGTAGGGGTTGCGTTTACCGCTTGTCTTTTCACGAATTTTACGCAGGACCATTTGGACTTTTTCGGTACGATGCAAGCATATAAGCAGGCGAAAAAGCTGCTCTTTTCCGAGGATATGTGTCCTCTTGCAATCTTGAACGGTGATGAAGACCTCGGCAGAGAAATCGGTCTTGACCGTGATAAAATCAAGGCTTTAAAGACAGTTTATTACGGTTTGCATACGCCGTCCGATTCCTTCGCCGTCATTACAGAGGAAAGCTTAAAAGGTACGGAATGTGTGCTGAATTTAAGCGATAAGCTCTGTCGTGTTTCACTCTCTATGATGGGCAAACACAACGTGTATAACGCGCTTGCTGCGTCGGTATGTGCAAAATGTTTAGGCTGTTCGCTGCAATCGATTGCAATCGGTTTGAAATCGGTGAATACCGTGGAGGGAAGATTGCAGTCGGTCGGTTCCTTTCACGGGGCGGATATTTTCGTGGATTTTGCGCATACGCCAGACGGTTTAGGGAAATCTTTAGATGCGTTGAGATTGCACTGTAAGGGCAGGTTGATTTGTCTTTTTGGTTGCGGGGGAAACAGGGATAAAGGCAAACGCCTTTTAATGGGGGAGATTGCCGCAAAAAAAGCAGATTTTTCCGTGCTGACATCGGATAATCCTAGGTATGAAGATCCGTTGGATATTATTTCGGGGATAGAAAAAGGATACCGACGATTTTCCGTGTATTACGTGGTGGTTCCCGATCGAAAGAGGGCAATCGAGTACGCTTTAGAGTTCTTAAAAAAAGGGGATATTCTTTTGGTCGCAGGGAAAGGCGGCGAACAGTATCAAGAGATAATGGGTATAAAATATCCTTTCAACGACCACGATATTATCAAGGAAAAATTGAGAAAAACGGAAAAATTCAGCGGATAAAGAAGGGTTTCACATGGTTAAAATATATCTTTGGACAGCGATTGTTTCCTTTTTGCTGTCATTTGTATTTTGTATTGTCTTGATACCGATTTTAAAGAGATTGAAAGCAGGACAAAATATTCTCGTTTACGTAAAAGAGCATAAGACAAAAAGCGGTACGCCCACTATGGGCGGTATCGCGTTTATCGCCGCGGCAATTCTCGCTGCGGTTATTTTTATCGGTAAAACGGGCAAGGGTGAGGGTAAAACGGTGCTGATTACAATCGCCGTTGGGGTGTCGTATATGATTGTCGGCTTGCTGGACGATTTTTTGAAAAAACGCCGTAAGGAGAATTTAGGGTTGCGCGCTTGGCAAAAATTTTCCTTTCAATTCCTGATTGCTGTTTTTTGTGGAATTTACTGTTTGCGCGCAGGATTGACAAGGATATATCTGCCGTTTACGAGCTTGGACTTTGACTTTGGTTGGTGGATTATTCCGTTTGTGGTGTTTGTATTTTTGGCGACAGTAAACGCAGTCAATTTGACGGACGGCTTGGACGGTTTAGCGGCTGGCACAGGTGCACCGTTTTTTATCGTTTTAGGGACTTTGATTGTTATTCGCGGCGGGGCGCAAGGCCTGGCTTTGATTTCGTTTTCTCTGACAGGGGCTCTTTTGGCGTATCTTTGTTTCAACGTTTCTCCAGCTTCGGTTTTTATGGGGGATACAGGGTCGCTGTCGCTGGGTGGGTTTGCCGCCTGCATCGCCGTGTTCAGCGGTAATGCGTTATATATAGCCGTTGTGGGTATTTGTTTCGTACTTTCGGTCATATCTGTGATTATGCAGGTAATATATTATAAAGTAACGCACGGAAAAAGAATTTTTCTAATGGCTCCGATTCATCATCACTTTCAGGAAAAGGGGTATTCGGAAGCCCGCATTTCGTATGCGTATTCCCTCATTACGGCGTTTTTGGGGGCTCTTTGTGTCATTTCGGTATTATAAAAGGAGTAGCTATGTATTTAAGTAGACAGGTGTTTTTGGTGTTAGGGTTGTCAAAATCGGGGAAAGCCGCGGCGGAGTTTTTGCTTGCGCGCAACGCGTTTGTATACGTGTATGACGACCTTTTGGGGGAACGCATAGAACAAACGATGGGAGAACTTGAGAAAAAGGGCGCAAGGAGGGTTAAAAAGGAGGACTTATCCCGTATGCCCGAGGTGTGCGACGTGTTGGTGCTCAGCCCTGGGATCCCGATTGATCATGCCTTGGCTGTTGCCTTTAAGCGGGCGGGCAGAGCGGTGATCGGGGAAACGGAGCTTGCCGCGAGGTATATGCACGCACCTGTAATCGCCGTTACTGGTACAAACGGGAAAACAACGACGGTTTCTATGTTGACGGAAGTGCTAAAAAAAGGCGGCTTTCACGCGCAATCCTGCGGAAATATCGGCACGCCCATGGTGGCTTTTTGTGTGGATAATTCTATGGATATGGCGGTGGCAGAGATTTCCAGTTTTCAGTTGGAAACTCTGCAATCGCTTCGTCCGCACGTTGCGGTGGTTTTGAATATCACAGAGGATCATCTTAATCGTCATTACAACATGGAAAATTACATATTTTTGAAGGCAAAACTCCTGAAGAATAGCACCGAGGCGGAGTATGCAGTGCTTAATTATGATGATGCGACGGTTAGGGGATTTGCAGCCAAGACAAAGGCGAGGACGGTTTATTTCTCCGTTCGTGAACGGATCAACGGTGCGTTTTACGATAGCGGTACTCTCTATTTTGGGAAGGAGAAAATTCTTTCCGTTTCCGATCTGCCGATCGGCGGCGTTCATAATGTGCAGAATGCGTTGGCGGTGATTGCCGCGGCGAAGATTATGGGGGTAAAGAACGAGGATATTGCCTCTGCGTTGAGGGATTTTAAAGGGATTAAGCATAGGATTGAGACGGTTGGGGAGATCGACGGGGTGACGTTTGTGGACGATTCCAAGGGAACGAACGTAGACGCTACGATTAAGGCGATCGAGGCGATGAAACAACCCACTGTTTTGCTCCTTGGGGGAAAAAATAAGGGTTACGATTATAAAAAACTCTTTTCCGTGATTACTCAATCGCAGGTGGTCCATGCGGTCTTGTACGGTGAAAACCGCTTTGCACTGTTGAAAAGTGCAAGGGAGAGCGGTTTTGAAAGAATCACTCTTTGCGAAGATTTTTCTTTTGCGGTACGGATTGCTGCGTGGAAAGCGGAGAGCGGGCAAACGGTGCTGTTAAGCCCTGCCAGCGCAAGCTTTGACGAGTTTGCCAACTATGAAGAAAGGGGGGATAAATTTGTCGAGATTGTCCATATGCTTGCGCCAAAGCAAGAGGAAACACGGCAGGAAGTTGAAAGCGAAGTCCAAAGTACAAACGGAGCCGAGACGGGAGAGGGGGAAGAGTCGGGCGGCTTGGACTACGGGCTTGAAGACGCCGTCTGTATTGACGGAGAGTGCGGCGAAACGGAGTAAACCAAAAGGCGATATACTGATATTAATTCTTACCGTTTTGCTGTCGGGGTTTGGGATAATCGCGATTTATTCCGCCAGTCGTTACGTTGCAAAAACGCAGTATGGGGACGCTTGGTATTTTGTCAAAAAACAGCTAATCGGTTTCCTTGGCGGCATTGTCGCGATGCTGTTGTGTGCAAAACTTGATTATCAAAAGTTAAAAGGAAAAAGAGTGCGTTGGATTGCTTTAATCCTACCTATGATCCTACTTGCGTTGGTGTTTGTGCCAGGGGTGGGGAAAACGAACTATGGGGCGACCCGTTGGATAGGCGTTGGGGGTGTTACCATTCAGCCATCCGAGCTTGCGAAATACGGGTTTGTCATATTTGCGTCAGCGTATATGTCGGAAAATATGGGGGATATGCGTACCTTTAAGGGCGTTCTTCCCGTGTTAATGGCAGGGGCAGGTATTTGTGTACTGATCATTTTAGAACCGAATATGTCTGTTACGATGTGCGTGGGTATGTTGATGCTTGCAATGCTGTTTTTGGGCGGTATGAAGATAAAGCATTTCCTTGTGATTTTTATCCCTGCTTTATGCGTAGTGCCGATAATGATCCTTGCAGAACCTTACCGACTCTCCCGCTTAAGCGCATTTTTAGATCCTTGGGAGAATCCAAGGGGAGAGGGGTATCAACTGATACAATCCTTATATGCGCTAGGCAACGGCGGTTGGTTTGGGACGGGGCTTTTTAATTCTCGGCAAAAATACCGTTTTTTACCGTTTGCGGAGAGTGATTTTATCCTTTCTATTATTGGGGAAGAGCTTGGGTTTGTGGGAATATTCGTCTTATTCTGCGTGTGCGCGTTGCTGATTTTTCGCAGGATAAAGACGGCGTCGGGAACGAGGGATTTCTTTTCCTTTTTCATGGCGTCGGGGATAACTTTGGTCTACGGAATACAAATGGTGATTAATGCCTTGGTCGTCAGCGGCAGCATTCCGCCGACGGGTTTGCCGCTTCCGCTTATTAGTTCGGGAAATACCTCGTTGATTATCACAATGGCGTCAATGGGGGTGCTGTATTCCATTTCCGCAAACAACACAAAATTCTCTGATAGTTCATACAATAAAGCATAAGGAGCTTTTTCGTATGGACAAATTTGTAATAAACGGCGGTGAAAAATTGTGTGGAAAATTACAGGCACAAGGTGCTAAAAATGCGGTGCTACCATTGTTGGCGGCGTCGGTTTTGACGGATGAACAGGTGAAGATAAGAGGTGTACCGCAGATACGAGACGTTGAAAATATGTTACATATTCTGACTGAGGTCGGTTGTACGGTAAAACGCCAAAAAGATTGTGCCGTGATCGACAGTTCGAGCGCAGTTTCCCACGAAATCCCCACGCGGTTGACCAAGGAACTGCGTTCTTCCGTTTTTATGT
The DNA here is from genome assembly GCA_015069365.1 of Clostridiales bacterium. Lineage (GTDB taxonomy): Bacteria > Bacillota > Clostridia > Christensenellales > Borkfalkiaceae > Scatosoma. Next base: position 42,760 of record SVIT01000005.1, read on the forward strand.
TAGGGTCGGTTTTGACTCGTTTTCACCGTGCAAAAATCTCCTATCCTGGGGGCTGTGATATCGGCTTACGTCCGATTGATCTGCATCTTTCGGGATTAAAACGTCTTGGCGTCAAGATCGTGGAAAAGGACGGATATATTCATTGTGAAGCGCAAAGGCTGCAAGGCGCGGATATTTTACTGGATTTTCCCAGTGTGGGTGCGACGGAAAATATTATTTTAGCTGCAGTTAAGGCGGAGGGGCTCACGGTGATACGCAACGCCGCAAAAGAGCCTGAAATTGTAGATTTGCAGCATTTTCTCAACGCCATGGGCGCGAACGTAAGAGGTGCGGGCGGTGGAACGATTGTTATAGAGGGCGTAAAACGTCTACACGGAGTCGATTATACGGCGATGGGTGACAGAATAGAGGTGGGAACGTATCTCGTGGCGACGGCGATTTGTGGCGGCGAAATCGAGACGAGCGGGGTTCCTGCAGAAAATCTTGCGGCTCTTTTACATAAATTGCGTGAAAATGGTTGCAAAATACATACAAAAAATGATAAAATACTATTGCGGAGCGATGGTAGACTGACCTCGGTGGATTTGGTAGAGACAATGCCTTTTCCTGGTTTTCCTACCGATCTGCAGGCGCAATATGCAGCCCTTTGCTGTACTGCGCGCGGTTCAACGCTCATTATGGAGAACTTGTTTGAAACAAGATATAGATATGCGGCGGAGCTTAAACGCATGGGGGCGGATATTACGGTTCGCGGACGCGCGGCATTGATACGCGGCGTGGAGAAATTGCACGGAGCTTGCGTAATGGCGAGCGATCTTCGCGGTGGGGCGGCGCTCGTTGTGGCGGCGCTGAATGCCGAGGGGCAAACCACGGTCACAGATATCGCTTATATAGATCGCGGGTATGCTGATCTTGAGGGGAAATTTCGCAGGCTTGGCGCGAAAATAAAACGTGTGCGAATTTAACGCACAGAATACAAAAGAGGTAGGGCAATGAAGAAAATTGTATACGTGATCGTATTGACGTTTTGGGTCTTTATAGCGGGTATCGTTTTGAGTGTATCGACGGTATACCGTGTAGGGCACGTTGCGGTGACGGCGTCTACCGTGACCGAGGTCGCAAAATCGGAAGCGGAAGAACTGCAACTCCGTTTAGAAGAGGCGTATGACAAGAAGAGTATTTTCTTTGCAAAAGAGTCGATTGCTGAAGAAATCGTAAAAGAATTTCCCTCTTTCCGTTTGACAAAATTTGAGAAAGAGTACCCTAATTTGCTTTTTATTGAAGTGGTGGAAGATGCTGAGGTATATGCTCTTGAGGTTTCCAACGGACAGTATGCTATTCTCGGTGAGAACGGCAGCATTCTCGAAGTTCGCGACAGCCATGTCAACAGTGTAACGGGGGAAGAAAACGTTATACTGATAGGGATGTTGGCGAGGGGAGAAGTTGGCAGTGTGCCCGCAGGGGATAGCTGCTTTGATGTAGCGATTGCATTGTGCGGCGTACTTTCTGAAGAGTTGGGCGGTATCCGCTCAAACGTGACTTCCGTCGAGGTGTTTTTGCGTGCCCCCGAAACGATTTTCTGTATTACCATGCGCGAGGGGGTAAAGATTTATGTAGGCACTCCTTCCGAGAAAACGGTGGAGAAAGCAAAGCTTGCGGTGGAGACATATCAGGCGCTTTCTTCGGGTGAAAAAATGGGCGGGAAAATCGTCGTTTCGGAAAATGGAAACGGGATTTTTGCTAGCTATGACGAAAAGGATCTTTAATTATTAAAAAAACCTAAGAAAAACACGCATTTTTGCGTGTTTTTTTGTACTTTTTTCCGTTGGTTTATTGACAATTCTATATATTTAGTGTATAATAATTATAAATATACTTTCAGATAAAACTGATTTACGTTGCGAGGAAATGATGAAAAACGAAAGCGTTGCGATTTTGGATATACGGTCTAACGATATCTCCTTTTTGCTTGGCGCAAAAGGCGTCAACGGTACGTTTGTTATCAATGGGATGCACAGTGAAGAATATGACGGTTACTGTGTAAAAGGCTTTTTCGACGAAACAGATTTTCGCCGTTCGGTTGTGCGTGCAATCAGTGCTGTTCAGCAGACGTACGAGGGAAAGATCGGGGCGATTTACGTCGGGGTTCCGTCGGCGTTCGTTACGACTGTGACCAAAGGGCACACGGCGTCTTTTTATTCGAAGCGTAAACTTTCCGCGCAGGATATCGACGCGTTGTTTGACGGGGGATTGAATCACCTTGCGGCGCAGGGCAAATGTATCCGCCGTTCAGCGATGTATTTTACGCTCGGGGATAATAGAAAATATTTCTCGGTGGACGATCTGTACGGGGTGCCTACTACGATGTTGAAAGGGGCGCTGTGTTACTATTTCGTTTCCGATTATTTTTATGATATGATCGTTACGCTTTTGGGCGAGCTTGGGTTTGACGATGTGAAATTTATTCCCTCTACCTTAGCGCAGGCGATGTATCTTTTACCTGAAAAGGAACGCGACGGCTACGCATTTTTGTTGGATATAGGCTTTATGACCAGTTCGGTTTCCGTTGTGTATGGCAACGGTATTGTGCACGAAGAGGTGTTCGACTGCGGTGTTGCCAGCGTCTTGGTCTCGTTGATGGAAATGCTCGGCATTGAGTATGCAGTCGCGAAAGACTTATTGAAAATGGCGAATATTTCAGGCGGAACCGTCCCGAAAGAAGCTGTATACGTTACAGAGTTGGAAGAGCGGACCTTCTCGGCGCAAAAAGTCAATGATATTATCAAGTGTGCTTTAGACGAGCTGTGCGAGCGTGTAGACGTGTTCTTGAGAAAATATTACAAAGAAAAAACGTCTGCAATGATATCGACCAACCCGATCAGTGTGACGGGGATGGGGATCAGCAGTATCAAAGGCACCGCAGAACATATAGCAAAACGGGTAAACTGGCTGACAGAAATCGTCTATCCCGATTTACCTTATTACGATAAACCGACCAGTTCTTCCAGAATTGCACTGCTTGATATGGCGATTTCCGACTGCAAGAAGAATACGGGTTGGATGGGAAGAATTTTTAAGAATTTCGGAGGAAAAAAGAGATGATGGACAATTACGATGAAAACTACGGCTATCCCGAACAGTCAGCGCCTTCCGCGTCTAACTTCAACAACTTTTCGGGCGTTGCAAAAATAAAAGTAATCGGTGTCGGCGGTGCAGGTAACAACGCCGTAAACCGTTTGATTGAATCGGGTTTACAGAGTGCGGAATATATCGTTGTAAATACGGATAATCAAGATTTGGCGCGTTCAAAAGCGCGCAACCGTATCCAAATCGGCGCGGAGCTGACCAAAGGTTTGGGCGCAGGCGCAGACCCTAATGTTGGTAAAGCCGCTGCAGAAGCAGACAAAGAAGCGTTGCAAATGGCGTTGAAAGATACGGACTTGTTGTTTATTACCGCAGGCATGGGCGGTGGCACGGGTACGGGTGCAGCGCCCGTAATCGCCAAGATTGCCAAAGAAATGAAAATTCTTACGGTAGCGGTCGTTACGTTGCCGTTTGCGTTCGAGGCAAAACTCCGTATGACAAACGCTTTGAGCGGTGTGGAAGAATTGAAAAAATCGGTGGATTCCATCATCACTATTCCCAACGATAAAATCTGTCAGGTTGTGCCGAAAGGAACACCATTCCCCGAGGCGTTAAAGGTCGCTGACGAAGTTCTCCGTCAAGGTATCAGAGGTATTGCGGAATTGATCGTGAAACCGTCCTTGATCAATCTTGACTTTGCAGACGTAAAAACGACGTTGAAAGGCCGTGGGCTTGCGCACATGGGTATCGGCGTTGCAAAGGGTGAAAAACGTATCTACGACGCAGTTCGTTGCGCCGTTTGCAGTCCTTTGTTGAACACGACGATTGAGGGGGCTAATTCGGTTATCCTCAACGTTATCGGCGGCAAGAGCTTATCTTTAGACGAAGTTATCACTGCAGCAAATTTGGTCAAAGACGTAATTGATTATTCCGCAAACGTCATTTTCGGGGCATGTATCGACGAGAATATGACGGATGAGGTAGAGATCGTTATCATCGCGACTGGTTTTAATAATAACCAAAACGGTTATGGGTTTGATTCTCAGGTTTCCACCTTCCGTCAGGCGTCCATTTTAACCCAAAAACTGGACCAATCCTATAACAACAGAGGGGGAGAGCAAATTGCGGAATCTCCTTATGCGCAGCCTATGCAGCCCGTATCGTATGCGCAGCCTTACAGTAATCCTCAAGGAGTGGCAGCGTCCCAGCAGCGTCCTTCCTACGTACAGCCTGTTGCCTTTGAGCCTGACGACGTAATTCCCGATACGAATGGGGAAGAAAAAATGGATAGAAAGCACCGTCCTCGCTTTGTGGATTTCTTCATGAAAAAGAATTCTGATAACAAATAATAGAATCAAAAAAACTAACGGCAAAGCTCTTTATGAGGTTTGCCGTTTTTACTTGTTTTCAGTTTAAAAGGGAGGAAAAAGGGTGAAAGGACACCTGCTTTCGCAGATGCCCTTTCGAGGAAGAATAAATCAGATATGAGGATGAGCTAAATATAAGACAGTGTTAAAGTGAAAATCGAAAAAATAAATTAAAACATGCTTGATAATCGACTTTTCAACTATTATACCACTATTTTCCTGAATATGCAACAAAATGACAGTGCAAATTTAGGGTTTTGGTATAAGATATTCTTATACATATCATAAATTGACGTTATAAAAAATATAAATACTATATGCGTTTAATCGGTTTAGAAAAAGTTAAAAAGATTTATTTTATTGGAATCGGCGGAATCAGCATGAGCGCGTTGGCGAAATTTCTATCCGTAAACGGTTATGAGGTTTCAGGCAGCGACGAACAGCGAGGGGAAGAAACGGAGAACCTTGCTTTTTACGGGGTAAGGTTTTTCGTGGGGGTAGATAGGGCGAGGGAAGAGATAGAAAACGCCGACGCGGTCGTGTATACAGACGCTATACCTACGGATCATTCAGAGCTTTCTTTCGCAAAGCTTCTAAACAAAAAACTATATTCACGTGCGGAGTTGCTGTCAATCGTGTGCGGTAGTTTCCCGCACGTAATCTCTGTTGCAGGGAGCCATGGGAAAACTACTTGCACGTCCATGTGTGCGCACGTTTTAAAGAGCGCTTCATTGCCTTTCACAGCGCATATCGGCGGTGAAGATGCGGAGTTTGGCAATTTCTATCTTTCGGGCAGAGAGTATTTCGTGACGGAAGCTTGCGAGTATAAGAAAAATTTATTGAAAATCTCTTCGGATGTTGCAGTCTTGCTAAATATTGACAAGGATCACATGGAATGTTATGACGGAGAGGAGGATTTAATAGATTGTTTTCGCCGTTATTGCGAAAGCGCGTCGAGCGCATTCATCTGTGCTGATGATAAAAAATGCGCGCGGCTGGGAGATTTCCCTTGTTTTGGGATAGAAAATCCGCTTGCTGATTATCGCGCGGTAGATTTGCGGGCTGTTGGAGAATGTTATTCGTTTACCGTAGAAGAATATGGCAAGGCGTTATGCCGTGTTCGTTTGAAAGCGATCGGTCGGTGCAACGTATACAACGCGTTGGCGGCGTTTTCTGCAGCAAGGGCGTTGGGGCTCAGTGAGAAAGAAATCGCGAACGGGCTAGAATCGTTCCGCGCGGTCAAACGTCGATTTGAGAAGATTGGCACGTATCGCGGAGCCAGTCTCGTGTGTGATTACGCGCATCATCCAAGGGAGATATGTTCTACTGTACGTACGGCGATGGGGGTATGCCGAGGGGATCTGTACGTGGTGTTTCAACCGCATACCTATTCAAGGACAAAATTACTGCTTGGTGAGTTCATCAGCGTGTTACGCCCGCTTAAAAATTTAATGATTTATAAGACGTATCCTGCGCGGGAAAAATTCGACGCGGAAGGCAGTGCGGAAATGTTGGCACGGGCGATAGGGAACTGTTTATATGCCGAAAACGCGTACGTGTTGCGGACTTGGATGAAGAAGACGGTGAAAGAGGGGGACATGGTGCTCTTTTTGGGAGCGGGGGATATCTATTACGTTGCGCAATATCTTTTGCGAGAATTATAATAAAAAAACTATGTTTTTTTGGCGAAAAGGGGAAGATTGTAAAAAATCTCGTCTTTTCGCCTAATTTTTTCCGTTTAAACTATTGATAAATGCAAAAAAAAATGATATAATAGATAAGTATACTGAGATAGAATACACAGGAGGAGAAACCTTTGGGAAATATAGAGAATAAAAACGGAAAAAAGAGTGCCGACAAAAAGGAATCTTTACTTGTAACCAAAGAGAGTTTATGCTCTACTTGTGCGTTATTTTCCTTTCTCGCCCTTTTGATTTTATGCACCCGTTCTTTTATCTTTGGGGATTTGGGACTGGCTGTACATAGTTTTTTAACGGGCGTGTTTGGATATTTAGCGTACCCGATCGTATTAGGGGCGCTGTATCTGTGCATAACTGGGCTTTTTGGGAAGCGTCTTGTGCACCATAGAATATTTGCGCTTTGCATTGCCTTAACGCTTGTATTTGCAGCGTTGATCGTGCATTCCGCATACACTTTCCGTTGGGCGCGCGAGGGATATTTGTCCGCTTGTTTCTATTCGGGTGAAACGTTCCCTAATACCGCCCCCGCAGGTTGGCTGGGCGGTGTTATCGTACACGGCGTATCGGCTGTGATGTCCAACGTCGGCGCAATTGTAACCTTTTCTGCATTTACGGCGTTCTGTATATACCTTTGCGTGATTTATTTTCCGAAAGGGGGAGCAATCAAAGAAAAAAAGGTGAAGAGCGAGGCTGGACAAGCTGTTCAGGAAGTAAAAGCCGTGCAGCCCGAGACTGGGCATACGGAAAGACAGCCCGTTATGACGCAGCGTCCTGGCGTAAGTTTGTGGGAAGAACCCGCATCGACAGCCAAAGAGAATACCGACGGGGCGTTTTCGCCGTTTGGAAAACCGCAAGACTTGCGCGATTCTTCCGTGGAATCACCGCGCAGTTTCGAGGACAGCAGATCAATTTTGTTCGGCGGTACGCCCGAAGAAAATTATAAAAAGAATTTGATTTTTGACCCGAATTCCAGTGTGAATAAACGTCCTTCACACGTACCTGAAGCGGCGACGACGTCTTATACGCCGTCCTATACCAACTCTTATGAAGAAGAAATCAACAGTCGTGTAGACCCCGAACGTCCTACCATGATTGTCAATGATCATACGCAGGATAGTTATCGTTTGGAAGTAGAAGAGGAAGAAAAAGAAGAGCCGATCGTTGCGCCCATGACGCCGATTCCGTCCGAACAGCCTACCTATCAGGCGCCTATTTCCTATCCTACGTTTGAGGAGAAGAAGCCCGAACCTATTCGTGAAACGGATACTTCGTTCGGTTTTGGCAGAGAAGAGAGGGTTGAAGAACCGAAAGAAGAATACAAACGGCACGATTATATGGAGCTGTTCTCACCCTCGAATCCTAATTTGTTCGGTAGGGAAGAACCTGCCTTTCGTGACGAACCTGTTCGCGAAGAACCGTCCAACCGTTTTGATGTAAGCAGAGAGATCGGTTTTGGAAGACGTGAAGAAACCTTTTCCACGCGTGATAGTGAAGATCGTTTTGATAACGAGAGAGGCGGGGATAGAGACGGTTTGACGATTTTTGACGAGCCTGAAGAAGAGGAAGAAGATATTTACACGTTGCGTTCAGAACCGACTGTACCTACGCGCGGTTTTGGCCGTGACATTCCCGAAACATCCGCGGTAGAATCCTCGCGCGGTATATCTGAAAGAGGACTTGACAACGCAGGGGTGAGAGGTTTAGGCGACCGTTTTGTTCAAGAAAGCAGAACGCCCGTTGCCCCCAAACCCGAACCTAAGCCCGCAGACCCGCCCAAGCCCCGTGTAATACGTCCTTATAAGCGTATTCCCTTGGACGATTTTGACTGTCGAGATATTGAACCGACATCCAACGCGGAGGAGGTTGAGGAAACCAAACAGAATATTATTGCGACGTTGGAAGATTTCAAGGTGACGGGCGCGTCGATCGCATCCGTTACGTTCGGCCCGACGGTTACTCGTTATAACGTAACGTTGCCGAGAAGTATCTCGCCGAGAAAGGTGGTGGCACTTGATCAGTCTATCGCGATCAGCTTGCATTCCAGCGGGGTAAATATCTATCCCAACTACGAAGACGGCGTTGTCAGTATCGAGGTGCCCAACAAAGAAAGACAATTCGTACAGCTCGGCTGTATGCTTTCTGGGGATACGTTTGTCAATGCAAAATCTTCCTCGCTCATGTTTACTATGGGTAAAGACGTAGCCAACGCAAAGGTCTATGGGGATATTTCCAAGATGATCCACCTGCTTGTTGCAGGTTCGTCGGGCAGTGGTAAGAGTGTATTCCTCGGCGCATTGATCGTAAGTATGATCTACAAATATTCTCCCGAAGAATTGCGCTTGATCTTGATTGACCCGAAGAAGACGGAATTTGTTTTGTATAACAATTTGCCGCACTTGATGATTAACGAAATCATTACGGACGTCAACAAGGCTGTACAGAGTTTGAACTGGGCGATCGGGGAAATGAACCGTCGTTACGGTCTATTCGAACAAATGAGCCGCGCAGGCACCTATGTTGTTAATTTGGATCAGTACAACGCGCAGCTTGAAAAATCGCAGCGCTTACCCAAGATCGTTATCATCATTGACGAGCTTGCCGATTTAATGCTCGCAGCTAAGAAAGAAATGGAAGACAGAATCCAGAACTTGACGCAAAAGGCTCGTGCGGCAGGTATTCACTTGATCGTTGCTACGCAAAGACCGTCCACGGACGTTATTACGGGGGTTATCAAGAGTAACTTGCCTACCCGTATCGCATTCTACGTTGCGACGGACGTTGACTCTCGTGTTATCCTTGATCAAACGGGCGCGCAGAAACTGCTCGGTAAAGGGGATTTCCTTTATACGATGCCTGGGAAGAGTTCTCCTGGTCGTGTCCAAAGTGCATTTATTTCTCCTGAAGATTCGCAGAGAGTGGTCAACTATATCAAAGCGAATAACGAGGCATATTACGATGAGGAAGCGACGGCGTATATCAATAATACCCGCACTGGCGGAGATGATTCTTCGCCTACGGATAAGGCCGATCTCGACCCGATGTATATCGAGGCGTTGCGCTACGTTATTTTGAGCGGCAGTGCGTCGATTTCCATGATTCAGCGTAAGTGTTCCGCGGGTTATAACCGTGCGGGTAAGATCATCGAATGGATGGAAGATATGGGTTACATTTCCGCATTCGACGGTGCGAAAGCAAGAAAGGTTCTTATTACGAAAGAGGATTTTGAGAGTATTTACGGGCCTTTACAGTAAGACAATATAAGCGGGCGGTGTGTAACGTCGCTCGCCGAAAGGAATAAGCATGTTATCGAAAAAGAAATTCGGGGTAATTTCCCTCGGTTGCGATAAGAATAGGGTGGATTCGGAGAAGTTGCTCGGTTTGATCAAAGAGCGCGGCTATACGTTGACCGACGATTTATCGAAAGCGGAAATCGTAATCGTCAACACCTGTGCATTTTTGCAGGAAGCACGAGAAGAGGCGATCTCTACCATTCTGGAATGCGCCGATTATAAAAAAGGAAAATTGCAGAAACTGGTTGTAACCGGGTGTTTGCCTCAGAAATTTATCGACGAGTTATATCTTCCTCTGGAAGAAGCAGACGTTTTCTTAGGGATAAATGATTACGAGAAGATTTTTGAAGCGTTGGAAAAATCTTATCGAGAGGGAACTCGTCAAAACTACGTTGGCAAGGGTAAAGATGGATATATCCGTCCCCGCGTTATAACGACGGACGAACATTACGCATATCTCAAGATTGCAGACGGTTGCTATAATCATTGCACCTATTGCCTGATTCCCAAGATTCGCGGTAAGTACCGATCCTATCCCATGGAAGAATTGCTTAGGGAAGCGGAGGAACTTGGCGATGTTGCCGAATTAATCGTGGTGGCGCAAGACAGCACTCGATACGGCGAAGATTTGTATGGCGAAAACCGTTTTGTCGAGTTGTTACAGGCGCTGTCTGCGTTGGAAAATATCCAAAAGATACGCCTATTGTATTGTTATCCCGATGTGATTAGCGATAAATTGATTGAAGAGGTTGCGACCAACGATAAAATCTTAAAATATATGGACATTCCCTTGCAGCATTCGGAAAACAGAGTGTTGAAACTCATGAACCGCAAGGGGACGCGCGAGAGTTATTTGGCGTTGTTTAAAAAATTACGCAGCTGCATTCCCGGCATTGCGATTCGGTCTACGTTTATCAGCGGTTTCCCGACGGAAACGGAAGACGAATTTGAGGGAATGCTGCAATTTATCCAAGAGGCAAAGCTTATCAACTGCGGCTTTTTCGCCTACTCGAGAGAGCCTGATACGGGCGCGTATCGCTTAAAACCGCAGATACATCATGCGACGAAAAAACGCCGTGTGCGTGCGTTGTACGAGGCGCAGGCGGAGATATCGGCAAATATATTGTCGGACTTCGTCGGGAAAGAGATAGAGGTGCTTTGCGACGGGATTGATTATGAAAAGGGGTGCTTTGTCGGCAGAGGCTATTTCAGTGCCCCCGATATTGACGGAAAAGTATATTTTCACGCGGCGGAAGCGGCGCAGGGAGAATACTATAAAGTGCGCGTAGAACGTACGGATAGTTACGACGTGTACGGAAGTACGAAAGATTATGAAGGAGAAGAGTGGAAATGAATTTACCTAACAAAATTACGCTTACAAGAATATGTATGATTCCCGTATTTATTCTTGTGTTTTTCTTGGACGGAATTTTGCCCTTTGCGTACGGCATAGCGGCGATTATCTTTGTTTTGGCGGCTTGTACTGACTTTATAGATGGTCACATTGCACGTTCTCGCGGTTTGGTTACCAACCTTGGAAAATTCTTGGACCCCATTGCGGATAAAGTTCTCGTTTCCACGGCAATGATTTTAATTCTTACTATGAGAGGCAGCATCTTTTTCTCGCTGGGCGAGGCTGCAAACGGTATCTATATCGCAACGGCTGTATGTATTTGCGTGATTATGGCAAGAGAATTGATTATCAGCGCTTTCCGTCAGATTGCAGCGACGAGAGGACTTGTGCTTGCGGCGGAAAAGCTCGGGAAATATAAAACGACTTTCCAAGATATTGCGATTTTCGTTTTGCTCTTTGCGGGCGGTTTTGCAGAGCTTGCTTTGGCGGCGTCTCCGTTTGAGGCAGTTCCCTGGTGGGATTATGCGCGCGTAATCACTTGGATCGGGCTTGCATTGTTTGCTATTGCAACGGTGCTTACCGTTTGGTCGGGGATTTCTTACGTGGTTAAGAATAAACAGGTTTTGACAGATAAAGAAAACACATAAGGAAGAAATCCCCGACCAAACGGTAAGCA
>SVIT01000048.1 GCA_015069365.1 Clostridiales bacterium
CGAATGTGGCGATTGATCTCTTCTGTCTGCTTGTCGGCGCGAGGAAACTCTGCCTTTTGGCAGATCCCCGTCGCCTCGACCAAAAATACGGTGAAACCTTGCGGTTGCACCGTATTTTTTGTCTTCTGCGATAGTTGTGAGAAATCACGCATTACCGTGGGTTCGCGTGACGAGCGTCCGAATGTGGCGATCAATCTCTTCTGTCTGCTTGTCGGCGCGAGGAAACTCTGCCTTTTGGCAGATCCCCGTCGCCTCGACCAAAAATACGGTGAAACCTTGCGGTTGCACCGTATTTTTTATCTTCTGCGATAGTTGTGAGAAATCACGCATTACCGTGGGTTCGCGTAAAGGTTTTTCGTTATATAGATGGCTAATATATTGAAAAAATGCGAAATTTGTGCTATAATAATCTCACCGATAAATAAGAATTTGACGAAAATTGTAAATGTCAATACTCGTTGCGGAATTGCCTACGGTTGTGTATAGACGATAAAGGTCAATACTGGTATACTCAAGGTGTAAGGAGGTACTTATGACGCTGTCTGAAAAACTTTATAACTTGCGCCGTAAACAAGGATTGTCCCAAGAAGCTCTCGCCGAGAAATTGAATTGTTCAAGACAAGTGATTTCAAAATGGGAAAATGGAACGACATCTCCCGATGCCGAAATGTTAAAAAAATACAGCGAACTTTTCGGTGTCAGTATTGATTATCTCGTTAAAGAAGATATTGAAGAGCCAACAAGCGTACAACCTACTGAGAAGATTAATGGAAACAAGAAGCTTCTTGGTATATTAGGTCTTGTAATTTCGCTGTTAGGGTGCGTTTCGCTAATCGTGTTTGGTGCTATTTCGGTATTTAGTTCCGAAGCTGCTAACAAAATAGCACAGTCATCTATGATAATCATTGATGGAACATTTATAGCAATGCTGATATCGGTGTTGTTCGGGGTTTTTGGAGCTATAATACTTATCAAAACAATGAAACATAAGTAGGAGGTTTCAATGAAAAAGCTGTCAACGATATTTGCAACGCTTGCAATATTACTTACAAATATCATGTGTGTGGTGGTAACCTATAACTGCACAGTTCTTCGCTATGTACCCGGCAATAGCGCACCTTGGGATGTAGGACTTCTTTTTGCTATCCCATTCGTTATTGGAATAATTGTTTGTTCCGTCGTTTCACACATTGCAAAGAAAAAAGGCAAATAATCTGAATCAAACAAATTCCAATTTGTCGGTGAGTTTAACTGTACGCAAATTTTGATAAGATGTACGCACTTTTTTGGGTGTGTACACAAATTGTATCAAAATAGGTCTTTATACAAAAATAAGGAACAGTAGACTGATACGGGTAGCATCGACCTACTGTTCTCTTTTTATCGTTAAAAGACTGCTATTCGTTATATTACTAAATTTCCTACTCATCATCGATAATCTGATATTAAATTCAAATTGACAAAAACATAGCGTGGTGATAAAATAATACACATAATATATAATAAAGAGGGTTATTATGACAAAAAGAAGAACAATCATTTTATCGTTAGTTGTTGCCTTAGTCGCACTCCTGCTCGGTTTTGCTTGTTACTTTGGCGCGCAGCATTACTTGAAAAACAGAATCGTGTTCCACATTGAGGATACCTTGCCCGATGGTGAAGGAAAACGCGCGCAAGTCATTATTCTCGCAGGGCAGTCCAACGCTTCCGGGTGCAGTCGTGACGAGTATCTTAAGAAAAATGTTTCCAGTGAAAAATACGCAGAATATCAAAAGGGTTACGATAACGTATATATTAATTATCTGTCAGGGGAAAACCGATCCGAAGAATTTGTAAAATGCGCACCCCTGCAGGGGGAAATCGCAGGCGGCTTCGGTCCTGAATTGGGTTTGGCTGAAAAGCTGAACGAATTATATCCAGATGAAATGTTTTTTATCGTAAAATGCGCGTGGGGTGGATCGAATCTGTTTAAACAGTGGCTCTCTCCGTCGAGCAAAGGAAAAACGGGAGAGCTGTACCGGCAATTCGTAACTTATGTGGAAACGAGCATACAATATCTTAAATCCAAGAATTACGAAGTCAAGATTGAAAGTATGTGCTGGATGCAGGGTGAGTCGGACGCTTTGTCCGTGGAAAGTTCGGAACGATACGGAGAGCATCTGAACAATCTGATTACCGATATTCGAGAGAATTTTTCGGAATATGCCTCAGAAGACGGCATAGCTTTCGTTGATGCTTATATTGCTCCAAATCCAATGTACTGGGTTTATTACGAGGGGGTCAACAGAGGAAAGGACGAAGTTGCGGCCTTATCGGCAATGAATGTTCTCGTGGATACAATTTCTGCCGGTCTGGATTGCTCGAAGGAGCCGGAGGGGGCGCCTGATATAGCACATTACGACTCTCTTAGTGAGATAAAGCTTGGTCATCTTTTTGCCGAAGAAACTGCGGCTTTTCTCGATAGATTCGAAAAATAATGCAAAATAGGGTTCAAAGACGCACTGTTTCCGCTTTCAGTGGTTCATTGTGTCAACGAATGAGGTATTACACAAAAATACGGTGAAACCTTGCGGTTGCATCGTATTTTTTCTAGAATGACAGCGGAGAGGCTCGAGGAAGGAGTTGCCTTACTCGGCGTGGTATCAATTATTTTTATTTGCTTGATTTTTTGTTTTATATGTGATATAATCTTTTAAAAATATGTAAAGTTTATGCATAATCAATGTTATAAAGTAGGAGAGCCCAGAATAATTATGGAAAGATATGCATGGAAAGCGATTTTAAAAGACGGAAAGAAAGAAGAATACATACGTCGACATAATGAAATATGGAGTGATATGGTAGACGTGTTAAAAGAGGCAGGGATAGAAAATTATTCGATATGGCTTTGCGGAAATGAGCTTTTCGGGTATTATGAATGTGCAAAAGGAATTGAGTTTGCAGGAAAAGTGCAAGCGGGCAGTCCAATCGTTGCAAAATGGAATGAATACATGAAAGACGTAATGGATATGCCCATTGACGAGCGAACGGGCGCTCAACCGCTGCTTGAACAAGTATTTTATCTTAAATAGCGGTATAAGCTTTTTACAAAGGTCGTCTTAAAGATTTTGTCAGGAGTAGTATACTATGAAAACACGAACAGAATCCGATTCCATCGGGAAAATAGAGGTACCAGCGGACGCTTATTACGGCGTACATGCTTTGAGAGGGTATGAAAACTTTCAAATAACGGGCAAAGCAATGAATAGCGTGTTCGTTAAAAACATTGTAAAAATTAAAAAAGTAGCGGCGAAGTTGAATGGCGAATACGGTTACGCAGACAAGACGATTTCGGGGGCTATCATTCAAGCCTGCGATGAAATCTTGGCGGGCGGCTTATGGGAATATTTCATCACTGACGCGATTCAAGGCGGCGCAGGTACATCGGTAAACATGAACGTCAATGAGGTCGTGGCGAACCGCGCGAGTGAAATTCTAGGCGGCGTAAAAGGCGAATATCTTTGTCATCCCAACGACCACGTGAATTGTGGACAATCCACGAACGACGTAATTCCAACGGCGGGTAAATTGACCGTTTTAGATTTTGCGCAAGAACTTTTGAAAAGTTTGAGGACTTTGATTGACGCCTTGAAAGAAAAGGCGCAGGAATTTGACGGCGTTCTTAAAATGGGCAGAACGCAGCTGCAAGACGCTTTGCCTATCCGATTGGGACAAGAGTTTAACGCATATGCCGTGATGATGGAGAGAAATTATAATCGTATACAAAAAGCGATTGAAGAAATGTATTCCATCAACTTAGGGGGCACGGCGATAGGTACTTGCGTCAACGCAGGGAAAGAATACTGCGCACATATTGTTGAGGGACTGGCTTGCGAGACGGGATATCCTTTGAAAAGAGCGGAAGACCTGGTTGATTCCACGCAAAACGTGGATGGTTTTGCGGTAGTTTCAGGTGCCTTAAAAACATGTGCATTAAACTTGTCTAAAATGTGTAATGACTTGCGTTTGATGTCGAGCGGTCCGAAAACGGGCTTGAGCGAAATTGTGCTTCCCGCCCGTCAAAACGGTTCTTCCATTATGCCAGGGAAAATTAATCCCGTGATTCCAGAAGTGGTTTCGCAAGTGGCGTTTGCGATTGTTGGCAACGATGTAACGATTGCTATGGCGGTAGAAGGGGGACAGCTTGAGTTAAATGCTTTTGAACCTGTTATTTTCTATAAACTCTTTGAATCGTTTACTTGCTTGAGCAATGCGATTAAGACGTTGACGGTTAACTGTATTTCGGGGATAACGGCGAATAAACAACGCTGTGAGGATTTGGTGAATAGTAGCGTAGGGGTTGTTACTGCGCTTTGTCCGTATTTAGGATATAAAAAATCCGCAGAACTTGCTAAAGAGTCTTTAGCGACGAACGTTTCCGTTAAAGAATTGGTATTGAAATACGGCCTGATGGACGAAGAGACTTTGACGAAATTACTTGATCCGTATGCCATGACCTAAAAGGGGGCACGTATGGATGCCTTGCGGCAGCACACTGTCTTTAGAGAATTGTTTAAACTATAAAAATAACGCGATTTTTTGCATGAAAGCGCAGAAAACCGCGTTTTTTTATACTGTAAAACGTTTCATCTGTGAGTGGAAATATTTTGAAAGATTGTTTTGAAAAAAATAATTCTATTGACAATGTGCAAAAAAAGCGGTATAATGATTTTGTGAAAAAAGCATGGGAGAAAGAAATGGAACGCGCAGAAAAAGCAAGAGAATATTTTCAGCAAGGATACGCATGTTCGCAGGCGGTAGCATTGGCGTTTGCAGATTTGACAACGCTTAGCGAGGACGAACTTAAAAAGATTATGCTGCCTTTTGGGGGCGGCATGGGTAGGCTTAGATTGACCTGCGGTGCTGTCAGTGGTATGGGCGCAATCTTGGGCTTGATTGTGGCAAAAACAGAGGTAAATGGTGAAAACAAGGCGGGCATGTACGAGATCACGCGTGCTTTGTGTGCAAGATTCACCGAGGAGAACGGCAGTTTAATATGCGCGGAATTGTTGTCGGGGGCGCATTTGAATGCAGAAAAAGGCGGTACGCCTGAGCAGCGCTCTGCAGAGTATTACAAAAAACGTCCTTGCGGTGAGTTGGTATATTCTGCGGCGAAGATTTTAGAAGAATATTTGCATTCGATCGGCGTGTTATCATAAAAGTGTCTAAAACGGAACACAGTAACAAAGAGGGCTATATGAAAGATTGTATTATAATCGGGAGTGGTGTCGGTGGCATTTCAGCGGCGCTCACCCTGCAAGCAAACGGAAAAGATTTTTTGATGTTTGGGGTGGAAAACCTCAGTGATAAAATTGAAAAGGCGGAGAAGATCCATAACTATCCAGGGCTGCCTGACGTATCGGGAAAGGATTTTGTTGCGGCGTTAAAAGCGCAGCTCTCCTTGGCAAAGATCGAGGTGAAAACGGAAAAGGTGGCAGGCGTGTACGCGTTGAAAGACGGTTTTACTGTGTTGACGCAAGCAGGAGAGCAGTATAAAAGTCGCACGGTTATCCTTGCGACTGGGGTGGAGAGTATTCGACAAATAGACGGCGAAGAAGAATTTTTTGGGCGCGGGGTCAGCTATTGCGCGACGTGCGATGGTTTTTTGTATAAAGATAAAACGATCGCGGTACTTTGTACGACGAAACGTCTGGAACACGAAATCGGCTATCTTGCGAATTTTGCGAAGAAAGTGTATTTGATCCCGATGTATAAAAACGTAGAGGTTTCGGCGGAGAACGTAACGTCGATTGTAAAAATGCCGAAAAAGATTGACGGGGATAGGAGAGTAAATAGATTGATATTTTCGTCGGCGCCGTCGCAGGATATCCCTCAAGTGTTAGAGATAGACGGATTCTTTGCTCTGCGTGAAAGCGTTTCTCCCGCCGTGTTGGTAGGTGGCTTAAAGACGGAAAACGGACACATTATCGTGGATAGAAACATGACAACGAATATCCCTGGGTGTTATGCTGCTGGGGATTGTACCGGCAGACCTTATCAGTATGCCAAGGCGATCGGAGAAGGGAATATCGCGGCGCATTCTGTCAGCGAATTTTTACGTTAAACTATAAAATGGAGGATAAAAAATGGAAGGAAGAAAGCGTGTTATTCTGCATTCTGACTTGAATAATTTTTTCGCCTCCGTGGAGATTGCCCTTAATCCAACGCTTGCGGGTAAGCCCTTAATCGTTTGCGGAGATCCCAAAGAGAGGCGCGGTATCGTTTTGGCGAAAAATGAAGAGGCGAAAAAGTATGGGATCAAAACGGCGGAAACGGTGTATTCCGCATTGAAAAAATGTCCCGAAGTGCAGATGGTCGGGTCGCATTTTCACGAGTACAAGCGTTTCTCAAAAAAGGTTGTGGAAATCTATGGGCGGTATACCGATTGCATTGAAGAGTGCAGCATTGACGAGTGCGCCCTTGATGTTACGGAAAGTACGTTTCTTTTCGGGAGCGGTTATGAGATTGCCGAAAAGATCAGGACGGACGTAAAAAGAGAGTTGGGTCTGACCGTTTCAATCGGCGTAAGTTTTAATAAGGTGTTTGCCAAGCTTGCTTCGGAAATGAAAAAGCCTGACGCGGTGACGGAGGTAACGGAAGAGG
This sequence comes from Clostridiales bacterium, assembly GCA_015069365.1. Lineage (GTDB taxonomy): Bacteria > Bacillota > Clostridia > Christensenellales > Borkfalkiaceae > Scatosoma. The sequence goes on from SVIT01000048.1 coordinate 6,643, forward strand.
ATTTTCGTGAAAAAGTGTGGCGATTGCCCGTGTCGGATTTGCTGTTTGTCGGGCGTTCAACTGCGCAGACTTTGGCGAAACTCGGAGTAAAAACGATCGGGGATTTGGCACGTATCGATGAGGGGTTGATTTCTCGTTATTTGGGAAAACGAGGTAGGCAGTTACGCGTTTACGCTCGTGGTGAGGACAATGAACCAGTCAAAAAAGAGGAGGAAAAAGAGGACGTAAAGTCCATTGGCAACTCTACCACTTTACCTAAGGATATACATAATCGCGACGAGGTGAAAAGGTGGCTGTATGCCATTTCAGAGAGTGTTACGACAAGGTTGAGAAAGGCGGACGTCGGCAGGGCGAACACGGTACATCTTGTCGTACGAGATGGGGATTTAAAGTTCTATTCTTGGCAGTGCAAAGTGTCTCCCACAGCGGTTTGCGGCGATATTGCAAAAGCGGCGTATGCCCTTTTTTGCCAGCATTATCCCGAGGGAAAATCAGTGCGGTTGCTGGGGGTGACCGTATCGGGGTTTGATTATCATATTGAACAGCTTTCCTTGACAGATTCTTTGGAGTGCGGCGGGGTGAGCTATGAGAAAAAAGACCGTATAGAAAGCGCAATCGGTAAAATTCGTGATAAATACGGCTACGCGACCTTACAACGCGGCGTGGTGATGGAAGACGGGGCGTATTTATCACGAATTTTAC